>RFST01000300.1 GCA_009923855.1 Actinomycetota bacterium | reverse complement strand
GCGCTGAGAGGATGCACCACGCCCGCACCGAGGACTGCGGCAACTTCGTCGGGGGTGGCCTGTGGATCGGGAGCGGCGAACTCCACCCAGCCACGGCGCGGCAGAATTTCGGGGTCAACCCCCGCGGTCGTCGATACGCCGATCACCAGATGGTCGGCATCATCGAGCACCGCGGCACCCTCGGCATCGAGTGAACCCGTGAGTTCCACCACGAGTGCGGCCCGAGCCAAGGTGGCCTCGCGCACGGCCGCGTCCCAGTGGCGTCTCTCGGCTGGGTCGCGCACAACCAGCACCGCCGACCCGGCCAACTGTTCCAGCAGCAGAGTGCGCCGGCGCGTCGGGTCGACCCCGGTGACGAGAACAGACGTGTGGTCCCCGCGTTGATCGCCGCGATCCACCAGTCGTGATCCCGGTGGCAAGTCCGGATCGGGACGGCCATCACCGGCCAATCCCCACATCACCGTTGGATGCACCAGGACTTGTCGCGACCCGAACGGGCCCGTGATCCCCACCGAGACCAGCCGTGCTCTCACCAGACGCGAATCGGGGCCCACGGTGGCGGCGCCGCGATGCTGGTCGGAGGCGATCTGGTCGAGCATGCCCACCCGGATCACCCCCACACCATCACGAGAAATGCCTTCGATCACACGTTGGCGTTCAATGGAGCGTTCCACTCCCACGCAGAGCGCAAACGTCGCCACCTCGTCATCCGGGCATCCGGCTGCTCGTGCGATACCCACCACCGGATCGCTGTCACTGAAGAGCAGCGCCGACCACTCAGACTTCAGCGCTTTAGTTTCGCCACGACCACCATCGGCGGCGTTCGCAGCGAGCAGCTTTACCGCCGCATCGGCAAACGCTGATGACACCCGTGTGGGATCAGCCGAAGAACCGGGCCAACGCATCGCGTGCAGTCGTTGAACCATCGGCCACCGCCGGCACGACGTCGGCCACCATCTGGGTGAGACCAACGAGACCACCGGCGAGGGCTTCGAGCGTGTCGGCAACGGGGGTGGTGTCGAGCACCGGAAACGCTTCGGCAACGCGCAGTGCGCCATCGACAAGAGCGAGGGAGCCCGCCGGGAATCCGCCATTGAAGCCGTTCAGGAGACGCAGTACTTCGCACTCGGCGCTCTCGCCCTCCGCGGCCGGTACCGGTGCGGTGACGACCACCGTGGCCAGTGATGCATCACGGTCGACCCCCAGCATCACCTGCGAACCATCACCTGCCGAGAACACTCGCGACCCACCAGAGCCACCGGAGGACATGAAACCCAACTCGGCCAGCATCTCGACCGCGGGGCCGAATTGGTCGGCAGTGCCGTAGGTGACCCCAACCCACACCTCACCGTCATCGGGCACCCCCTCAAGGCGGCGTTCCGCACGGGTGATCACAAAATCGCTGGCCTGCGGCGGGTGGCCACCAC
>RFST01000299.1 GCA_009923855.1 Actinomycetota bacterium | reverse complement strand
GCGCATGACCTTCAGGTTTCGCCGGGTGTGGCGCGTGAGCCCGACGACGAACACCAGGAACAGAACGATGGGTACCGCCATCAGGATGGGCACCCAGATCGGGATGTCAATGTCGCCGAGGCTCATCGGTCGTTCTCCACGTCGTCACGATAATTCCGCCGCACCACCCGAGGTCTATCGGTTACTGTCAACGCTCAATCACGTTCAATTCTCTGAAGGGGGCTCCGCGTGGGCGACCGAATGAAAAACTGCTGTCACTCGTCCTGACCGCCGCGATCGTCGGCACCGCTGTCAGCCTCGTGTTCATCACCTTCGGTGACCGAAACGACACCGCCGAAGCAACAACGGTGTACGTCGCGACCCCCGGCGCCATCGGCCCCGACTCGTTCGCACCGACGTTCGCCACCGGACAACTCGACCAGGCCACCATCACCGAACTGCGCTCCGCCCAAGAAGCCGGAGAATCAGAAAACCTCTACGTCGTACCGTCAGGCACCTACGGCGGTCCCGGCAAAAACATCTGCGATGTCGAGGGCATGAAGGACTTCTTCCGTCGCAATCCGGCGAAAGCGGTCGCCTGGGCCGCGGTGCAAGGCATCGAACCCGGCCAAATCGACTCCTACCTCGACAGCTTGAACCCGGCGTTCCTCGCCCAAGACGTGCAACTCACGATGTACGGATTCCGCGGCGGACAGGCCTACGGCTACCAAGCAGTACTCCAAGCCGGCACCGCCGTGCTCGTTGACGACCAAGGCATCCCCCGCGCCCGCTGCGCCTGCGGCAACCCACTCGTGCCGGAGGATCCGCCGGAGGGCACCCCAACCACCCTCACCCAGCAAGAGGAAACAACAACGACCTCCTCGACGACCACCACGACTATCCCCGAATTGCCGTGTCCACCCGACGCGTACTCCCGTGAGGACGACGGAGCAACGTTCATCGACGGCAACGGCACGAGATGGGTGCACGAGGTCGACTTCTCTGTAAATCCACCGAGCGGTTTCGACAGTTACTGGACCGACGGTGAGGGGAACTACTACCGATACGCGTCCGACATACCCGGCTATCAAGAGGAGTGCGATCCGTGTCCACCCGGGTCGCGCACCTACGACTTCGATGACAGCGGACGCCCCTACACCCCCGACGGCCTCGACGACTATCCCGATCTCGAACCGGTTGACCTGAGTGACGAGTATCCCGGCGAGTTCAATCCGGGCTCTCTCGACGACGGCGAGGTCACCCAGTGGACACCGACCGACGACTGGTGCCTGCCCCCGTGTCCGCCGATCGACCCGGTCACCGGCGACACCTACGGCGATCGCTTCGTACATCGCGACGGCGCCTGGGTGGATGTCACCAACCCCGGTGCGCCACCGATCGGCGACAGTCGCCAGTTGCCGGGTTTCACCGACGAGTGCGATCCCTGCCCACCACCCG
>RFST01000298.1 GCA_009923855.1 Actinomycetota bacterium | reverse complement strand
TCGGGTTGGGCGTCGGCGATGGCTTCCCACAGCGTGGCCCAGCTCTCGTGCAGTGCACCGGTGTCGCTCATGTCGTCGTCCCCCTCAGGCGATGTTGCGGTCGTCGACGAAATTACCCGAGCGATATGTGGGGTTCGGCAGTCGGGGGTCAGTCGCGCACAGCGGCCATGAATGTGGCGAGTGCGTCGATGTGTTCACGCGCGGTGGTGAACCCCGGGTCGGTTTCGCCGACCAGTGCCGACGAGGCGGTCATGGTGCGCACCGATACCGCGTCGGCGTCGACACTGGCCCATGAGGCGATGCGGTCGTGCCAGACGTCGGGGCCGTCACCGAATCCCACCAGGGCATCAAGGCCGAAGTGGTCGTCGCGGCCGTGTGCAGCGAGGCGCGCGCGCAGGTCGCGTGCGGCCCCGAGGGCGCGATCACCTGAGGATCCAAATAGGTAGCCATCGCCCACGGTGGCGGCGCGGCGCAGCGATGCTGGGGCGCTGCCCCCGAACCAGATGGGGATCGGCCCGGGCGGGGTGGGCTGGCAGTTCGCTCGGTCGATCTGATGGTGGTCGCCGTGGAACTCGATGACGTCACCACTCCACAGCCGGCGCCAGACATCGACCTGTTCGTCGAGGACAGCGCCGCGGTCGGCGAATGACATACCGAGTGCGTCGTACTCCACGGGGTTCCACCCGGTGCCGACACCGAGGCGGAACCGTCCGTTCGACAACAGTGCGATCTCCGCGGCCTGTTTCGCCACGAGCACCCCTTGGCGCTGCGGGGAGATGAGCACGCCGGTCATCATGTCGATGTGGGTGGTGATGCCAGCCATGAAGCCAAGTAGCACCATTGGTTCGTGGAAGGGGTGGGTCTCGTCGTAGGGACCCCACAGTGCGGGTGTGCGGTCGGCGTGCACGGCACCGAGCACATGGTCGTACACGATGATGTGGTCGTAGCCGAGGCCTTCGGCGGTCTGGATCCAGTCGCGGATCGCGCCTGGGTCGTTGCCGATCTCCACGGTGGGGAAGACACATCCGAATTTCATTTCCGGTCCTCTCTGGTGCTGCGCTCACGGGCGCGCCTCATGATGTCGGCGTTGCCGCGTCGCCATGTCACCGTCAAGGTGACCGCGTCGATGCGCCAGCCCTCGGGGGTGCGTACCAACCGATCGTCGTAGTAGCCGCCGATGGTGAATTCAGGTTCGGGATCGTCGGTGAACATGTGCACGGCCTGCATGTACATGCGACACCGTGCGTGATCACCGTCGATGTCGATGAGGGGGTTCGTCATGGTGTGCTGGGTGGCGTCAAGCCCGCTGAACAGCGGGACGAGGTTCGCCACCCAGTCGTCGGCTGCCATGGCCGCGGCCGTGGAGGCGGGGTTGTACGAGGTGAAGTCGATATGCACCGTGTCGGCGAAGATTGAGCGATACAGGTGCCAGTCGCGGG
>RFST01000297.1 GCA_009923855.1 Actinomycetota bacterium | reverse complement strand
GTCATCACGTCGCCACAGATCGCCACGACAAAGCCCGCACCCACAGACAATCGGACCTCGCGGATGTCCATCACATGGCCCGTGGGGGCACCCTTAAGGAGTGGATCCGTCGAGAACGAGTAGGGGGTTTTGGCGATGCACACCGGCAGGTGACCGTAGCCGCCATCGGTGAGTTCCTTGAGACGATCGCGGACCTTGGTGTTCGCCGTAATTTCGCTGGCGTGATACACCTTGGTCGCCACGGCCTCGAGTTTTTCCCACAGCGAAAGCTCGCTCGAGTAAACAAAAGACTTGTGCGGCGTATTGGCCGGCGTGCTGTCTGCATCACAGATTTCGGCCACCATGTGGGCGAGATCGGTGGCACCGGCGGCCGTTGGCCCAGTGGCTCGACAACGCAACCTTCACGCCCAGTGCCTTGCAGTGCTCCATGACGAGCTCGACCTCGGCGTCGGTGTCGCTGACAAATTGATTGATCGATACCACCGCGGGTACGCCGTAGTTTTCGCGCAGGTTATTGATATGTCGGTTCAGGTTGGCAAGCCCCGCGCGCAGTGCCCGTAAGTTCTCTTCGGTAAGATTCTCACGCGCCACGCCGCCGTGGAATTTCAGCGCTCGGATGGTGGCCACAAGCACGGCAGCCGAAGGACGAATGCCCGCCGAGCGGCACTTGATATCGATAAATTTCTCAGCACCCAGATCGGCGCCAAAGCCCGCCTCAGTGACCACGTAGTCGGCCAGGCGAAGTCCCCCGCCATGGTGGCAATCACGCTGTTACAGCCGTGGGCAATATTCGCGAACGGGCCGCCGTGAACAAATGAGGGCGTACCTTCTAGGGTCTGCACCAGGTTGGGCGATAGCGCATCTTTGAGAATAGCCGTAAGCGCACCCTCGGCTTTGAGGTCGGCCGCCGTGACCGGTTCACGGTCGCGGGTATAGGCCACCACGATGCGCCCGAGGCGCTTTTTGAGATCGTCGAGGTCGGTGGCCAAACAGAAGATCGCCATGATCTCGGAAGCCACAACGATATCGAAGCCATCCTCGCGGGGGTAGCCGTTACCCGGGCCACCCAGGGCAACCGTAATATCCCGCAGCGCGCGGTCGTTCATATCGAGTACGCGCTTCCAGGTGATGCGTCGCACATCAATACCCAAGGCGTTGCCGTGATGAATGTGGTTATCGAGCAGGGCCGACAGCAAATTATTGGCCACTCCGATTGCATGCAGGTCGCCGTTGAAGTGCAGGTTGATGTTCTCCATCGGAATGACCTGCGCGTAGCCACCGCCAGCGGCACCACCCTTCATACCAAACACCGGCCCCAGCGAGGGCTCGCGCAGGCAGATGACCGCGTTCTTGCCGATGTGCTTGAGCGCGTCGCCCAGACCCACGGTGGTAGTGGTCTTGCCTTCACCCGCCGGCGTCGGGCTCACCGCCGTCACCAAA
>RFST01000296.1 GCA_009923855.1 Actinomycetota bacterium | reverse complement strand
CTTGGGAGGCCGCCGACGCCTTGGTTTCGGCCACCGTGTCACTTCGAGGTGCGTGACCCCTTCGAAGAGAGTCGGCGTAGCGATTCGGAATTCACGCTCGTGTGATGCAGATAGTGGATCATAAGCTCGGCGCGATTGCGCATGCCGCTGCGATCGAGCACGTTGCTCACCAAGACCGCACGCCCGTCATCGAGCCTCCCACCTCATACTGTTAGTGCCCGCGGGTAGGGCCTGGGTGTCAGAGCTTGGTGGCGATCACAGTGAAGAGGCCGATGAATCCGACCGTGGTGAGTGATCCGAGAGCCCACATTCCCGCCGCAAGTCCGCGAGTCGTCGCCTTGAGATCGGCGAACTGATCGCGTAGGTGGTCGATGTCGGATCGTCGTGCGACATCACCCCATCCCGACGGCGGCAGGTGCTCCATCAATGTCTCGGCCACTTTGTCTCCTAGGAACTTCCTCAATTCCAGGTGCATCTCAAATCGATCTGCTTCGGTGATGGTCATAGTACGCCTCCGGTCGGTGCTCATCCAGAGGCCCTGGGTGCCGATCCCCACCCGCACCGGCAGCACCTCACCACCAACACTTTTCGCGCACTCTGTTGCGCAAATGACCGCCGGTGGTGGCTAACGCAACAGGGTGGGCGAATTTCGTCAGTTTTGGGATGCGGTGCGGGAGCGGGAGCGGACGGAGAAGGCGACGCGGACCCCGATTCCGGCCATCGCCGTCATCAACACGCCGAACACCAACAGCTGCTGCCACCCGCCTCGATCACCCGAATCGACCGGTTCGCGCCCACATCCCGGTTTCGGCAACGCGCTGATGCACTCGGTCATGCTGCGCTCGAGATCGAGGTACACGTTCTCTTCGGGGACGTCCGGAGGCACCGTCGCCACGGCCGGCGCACCGAGCCCGACCGTCAGCGCAATCGCCGCCACCAACGCCCGAACAGTCCTCGACCAACCCGTCACTCCGCCATCGTGACATGAGCCAAAGGCCACCGCCCAGCGGGCAGGAACGGTCGTGCCACCTGGCACTACGCTCGACCTGTGTCCGGCCGCCACGCAGTCCTCGTCGTCGACTTCGGCGCCCAATACGCCCAATTGATCGCCCGCCGGGTCCGGGAGCACAACGTCTACTCCGAGATCGTCCCGCACACGATCACCGCCGCCGAGATCGCCGAGCGTCAGCCGTCGGCCGTCATCTTGTCGGGTGGCCCGAAGAGCGTGCACGTGGACGGGGCGCCCCGGCTCGATCCGGCCGTCTACGACACCGGCGTGCCGATCCTCGGTATCTGTTACGGCGCCCAGCTCATCGCTCACCAACTCGGCGGCGAAGTCGGGCGGGGCTCACGTGGTGAATACGGCCGGGCCATGATGAACCGCACCGGCGAATCGTCGTTGCTCGCCGGTCTGCCCGATTCCCAAGACGTGTGGATGAG
>RFST01000295.1 GCA_009923855.1 Actinomycetota bacterium | reverse complement strand
CTCGCCGTACCGGCGGTTGAAGCGCTCCACACGACCACCCGAGTCGACCAGCTTCTGCTTGCCGGTGAAGAACGGATGGCATTCGTTGCACAGTTCGAGGATCTGCTCGCCACCGCGGGTCGAGCGGGTCTCGAAGGTGCTTCCGCACGAACAACGAACGGTCACGACCTCGTAATTGGGGTGGATATCGGCTTTCATCAGAACTCCTGTGGATCGGCCACCGAATGGTAGCGGTGAGAAATCGGTGTTGCTCCGTGCGGTCACATACCCGGCTGTTTGGCGACCTCAGAGAGGAACTCGTCATTGGTACGGAACGTCTTCAAACGATCAACAAGCAATTCAAGACCCGGAGCGGCGCTCCCGTCAGCGGCCAGACCCGACAACACGCGACGCAGTTTCCAGACCATCTGCAACTGTTTGCGATCGAAGAGCAGCTCCTCGTGGCGGGTGCTCGATGCATCGACATCGATGGCGGGATAAATACGACGTTCGGCCATCCTGCGGTCGAGACGCAACTCCATGTTGCCCGTGCCCTTGAACTCCTCGAACACCGCTTCATCCATGCGGCTATTCGTCTCGACCAGCGCCGTGGCCAAGATGGTCAGCGATCCACCCTCTTCAATGTTGCGAGCAGCGCCGAAGAACCGCTTGGGCGGGTACAGCGCGCCGGCATCGATACCGCCGGAGAGAATTCGTCCGCTTGCGGGTGCCGCAAGGTTGTACGCGCGGCTCAAACGGGTGATGCCATCGAGGATGACCACGACATCTTCGCCGTACTCGACCATGCGCTTGGCCTTCTCAATCGCCATCTCGGCAACCTGAGTGTGTTGATCGCTCGGCTTGTCGAAGGTCGATGCGATCACTTCACCACGCACGTGCCGGCGCATGTCGGTCACCTCTTCGGGGCGTTCATCGATCAAGAGAACGATCAAGCGCACCTCAGGATTGTTCGCCTCGATCGAGGTGGCGATGGTCTTCATCACCGTGGTCTTGCCCGCCTTCGGGGGCGACACGATTAGACCTCGCTGCCCTTTGCCCACCGGACAGATCAAGTCGATGATGCGTGCGGTCATGTTGGTCGGATCACTCGGATCCTCCATGCGCAGCTTCTCGTCGGGGAACAGCGCAGTGAGGTCCTCGAAACGACGCCGCTTCTTGGCTTCGGACGGGTCCTTGCCATTGATGCTGGTGATCTCGAGCAACGCCGGATTCTTCTCGTTGCGACCCGCCGGGCGCATCATGCCGACCACATGGTCACCCTTGCGAAGACCAAGCTGGCGGGAGAGTTTCACGGGCACATAGGCGTCACGCTTGGATGCGAGGTAATCCGACACTCGGACAAATCCGTAGCCCTCATCCCGAAGATCGACGTAGCCGTCGACCGGAACCGGGTCACTGCTTTGAGGTTGCTCTTCACCATCGAAGAAATCGCGATCCTCGCCCTGGGGTCCCTC
>RFST01000294.1 GCA_009923855.1 Actinomycetota bacterium | reverse complement strand
ACCGCGTCACCGGTGCGATCAAACTCTTCTCGCACCCGCGACAGCAAGAACACCTCGTAATCCATCGAGAGACCGAACACGATCGCGAACAGCATCATCGGCAAGAACGGTTCGATCGGAGCGGGTTCCACCCCGAACACCGACGAGAGCCAGCCCCACTGGAACACCGCCACCACGACGCCATAGGCCGACGCGATCGACAGCACGTTCATGAACACGGCCTTCAACGGCACGAGCACCGAACGGAACACCATCGTGAGCAACAAGAACGAGACACCGAGCACAGCGCCAAAGAACACCAGGATGCGTCCTGCGAGATAGTCGGTGAAGTCGATATTGCTCGGCACGGCACCGGTCAGGCTCACCACCGCGTCCGAGCCACCGACCACCGCGGGGATCACCTCGGCGCGAAGCCGTTCCACGGTGTCGACCGTGGCCTCGTCTTGAGGTGAGGTGGTGGGAATCACCTGAATCAACCACGCGGGCGACTCTGCCGCATTCGCAAGATCGCTCGGGAACGGTTGACCGACCCGCGCCACACCAGGGTCCGCCTCAAGGGCGGCGGGAAGCGCCTGCACCATCGCCATGTCATCGGCCGATGCGGTTTCGATCACCGCGATGAACGGCCCGTTGAAGCCCGGGCCGAAGCCCTCTGCGACCAAGTCGTAGGCCCGTCGCGTGGTGGTCTCTTCGGAGTAGTTGCCCTCATCGGAGAAGCCGAGTCGCAACGAGAACACCGGGATCAACAACAGCACCAACGCACCGCCACCGAGCAGTGCAAACGTCCATGGCCGCGCTTGGATCGCGCGGCTCCAGCGATAGGAGGTGGTGGCACGCAAAGGCTTGGGCTTGCGCACCGGCACCTGGGCGCGAAGGGGACGCACCGCAAGGCTGGCCACCAACGTGGCGACGGCAAGGAGTGCACCGGCAGCAGCCAGCCAGCCGAGCGACAGACCTGCTCCGAGCAGGGCGATGGCAATGAATGCGCCTGTGAGCAGGCCACGCCAACGGGTGACTTCGACCTTGGCGTGGAACAACCCGAGCAGGGCCGGCACAAGAGTGATGGACGCCAGCAACGTGACGGCAACAGTGGCGGCGGCCGCGATGCCGAGCCCGGCCACGAACTCCAGGCCAATCAAGAGCATCCCCAGCAGCGACAGCACCACGGTGATGCCGGCGAAGACGACCGCGCGACCCGATGTATCGACCGCTCCTTCGGTTGCTTCCAGCGGTGTTGCACCGGCACGGGTGAGTTCGCGGTACCGCGTGATCATGAACAGCGCGTAGTCGATACCCACGCCAAGGCCGATCATGATGCCGATCAGCGGTGCGAACTCGGGAATCGACACGCCATTCGACATCAAGCTGACGAGACCGAAGCCACCGGTGCCCACCCCGGCAAGAGCAACACCAATTGGGATGCCCATCGCCATCACGGACCCGAACGACACCACCA
>RFST01000293.1 GCA_009923855.1 Actinomycetota bacterium | reverse complement strand
ACCACGACGTCGACGACTACAACAGCCACCACCGTGCCATCCGGCGACGTCGGTGCAGAGGTGGACGGATCGCCGGACGCCGAGAGCGTGCCGGCGGGTTGACGGCCGGCACGGGTTGCCCGTCGATCAGCTATTGCAGGCCGCGAGGCCGCCAAGTACGCCGCGGCGCAGGCTGGCAATGCGCTCAAGCGCATGCACACCGTCGACCGATGTCGACATGATCACGTCGACGGCTTCATCGAGGTCGCCCGGTGAGGTCGCGACAGTGCTCTCGCGCAAGGGGTCGCGGCCACGCCCGAGGGTCAAGTCGCCCACCCACGCGCCCACCAGACACTCGGCATCGGCGTCAGCTGCACCGACGGTCAACTCGACCCATGCCCGACCAAGCAGATAGCCAAGGGTGAAGTCGCCGCGCGTGGCGTAGACGGGACGCAGAATCGACTCGTCGATGCGTACCTCGCCAGGGTCGGGGCACGCAGTCACTCCGATACCGACGGTCGTACCGTCAGCGCATGGCGCAGCCGACGTGACGACCTCGAAGTCGACAGCTGTGCCGATCACGAGCGACCAGAACTCATCCAGATCATCGCCGAGGAACTGTCCGGCGGGGCGACACTCGGGGTCGGTCACTCCGGTGCAGTCGTAGGGGGCATCGCCACCGCGTGCGAGATCGTCGAGATCACCAAAGGTGTTGGGCATCACCTCCAATGGCTCCGCGACCAGGGGAACGCAGGCCTCGGCCCCTCCGGCATAGCCATGGGTGAAGGCACCGATTCGGTCGAAAGTGGTGCCATGGCCACCCGGTGAGTACGGGTCGATGCCGACGGGGTCGCGCACCTCGATCAGTGCGACCAGTGCGGTGAGCACGGCATCGCGCCCCGGAAGCAGGGAGCGCGCAGGGTCGGTCCATCCCATCCAGGCACCGGCCAGACAGTCGGCGTGTTGTTCGAGAACGATTGTGGGCAACGGTCGGTTGAGCACGCCGATGCGTTCTTGGACGACGTGACCGTATTCGTGGGCGATGACGACGGCGGTGGCCATCGCGCCGCGTTCGTTGTTGAGTGAGCCGAGGAGCCCGATATCGCTGGCGTCGTAGGCAACAAAATCGTCCACGGGGCAGTAGAGAGCGACGTAGTCGAGCATGTCGCGGTATTCGGTGGCGACGCCGCCGCAGTCTGGGGTGGGATCGCGGCGATCGGGATGCACCGCATGGACTCCTCCGGCCAATGGGCGGTTGGTACGGCCGTAGACCTCGGTGACGGTGTGGTCGAGCCACTTTTCGATATCGACGACCGCAGCGGCAACGAGGTCGTCGCCCGCTGACGGCGCGCGGCCGCCACCGGTAATCACGGTGGTGTCGAAGTCGGCTGGGCTCACGATGGTGGTGTTGTCCGCCGGCGGTTCCAGTGTGAAATCGACGTCGCTTGCTGGCCGGGGTTCACCGTCTGTGGCACCGTCGGGCACGGCGATATCGACCGGTGCGGAGGTGTCTGGGGCG
>RFST01000292.1 GCA_009923855.1 Actinomycetota bacterium | reverse complement strand
CGACGCTACCCCTACCCTGTGAAGCGTGCCCCAACGTGCTGGCGACCCGCACCCACCACCGCGACCACAGCGCCGCGCCCACACTCATCATCGCCCCACTGGCGATGTCACCGATCCCTATGCCTGGCTGGCCGATCCCAACGACCCCGCCGTTCTTGCGCATCTACGGGCAGAGAACGAGCACACCTCGGCGCACCTCGCACATCTCACCGAGCTACGTACCGACATTGTCGATGCCATTCGCGCACGAACCAACGAAGACGACATCAGCGCCGCCACGCGATACGGCGAATGGTTCTACGCCGCGCATTCCAGCGCTCAATCGGCCTACCCGGTCATCCGACGGGCACGCGACGCCGACGCTGCTCGAGACCCGAACCGCTCCGCCCTTGTGCTCGACCAGAATGCAGAGGCGGCAGGGTGCACCCACAGTGAACTCGGTGCAGTGGAGCCATCACCAGATCACCGACTGGTCGCCTGGGCCCATGACACCGACGGCGACGAGCACTTCACTCTGCGCATTCGTGACGTCGCAACCGGTGTTGACCTCGATGACGTAATTCACGACGTTGCCTGGTCAGGTGTCGCCTGGACTGGCGACGGACAACACATCGTGTACGTGGTCCCCGATGCCACCGAACGTCCACACCGCGTCATGATGCATCGACTTGGCAGCGCCAACGACGACGACATCATCGTGTGGACCGAGGAGGATCCGCGTTTCCACGTTGCAATCGGGGCCACCCGCAGTGGCCGATGGATCGTCGTCCACTCGGCTTCGAAGACCACCACCGAAGTGCACCTCATCGACACATCGGCGCCAACAGGCGCCATGCAGTGTGTTCATCCTCGCCGCGACGGGGTGGACTACAGCGTGGAGGACTGGGGAGATCAGCTCCTCATCTTGCACAACATCGACGCGCCTGATTTTACGCTCGCCGTCTGCGACGGACCCGGAGCCGATTGGACATCATTTGTGCCGCACCAACCGGGGCGTCGACTGGTGGCCGTGGAGCCGTTTGCCGACTTCTGCGCCGTGCACGCATGGGACAACGCGCAACCGCAGATCTGGCTCCTTGATCGCAACGGGGACGCCGTCGGGAAGGTCGATGTGGGTGATGGCCCCCACGATGTCGAGTTCGGCGCTAACGAGAACTGGGAGAGCGACCAGTTGCGGGTCGTGTACCAAGGCCTTGCGCACCCGGCCACGACCGCCGATGTCGCCGTGACCGATATGTCCGTCACCACCGTTCATCAGGTCGCTGTCGAATCGATCGATCTCGCGGACTACACATCTCGCCGTCTCTGGGCGCAGGCCGCCGATGGCACCGCGCCGGTGGTGTGTTATGGCTACGGCGCATACGAGATTTCGCTTGCTCCGTGGTTCTCAACCGCGCGCACGGTGCTGGCTGACCACGGCGTTCTGTGGGCGCTGCTCCACCCCCGCGGCGAAGCGGAGTTGACCCTTACCGGGCGGCGTGGCGACGACTCGCGACTACCACGAGCGCACCCAACACGAGAACCATCATGCCGATCGATAACG
>RFST01000291.1 GCA_009923855.1 Actinomycetota bacterium | reverse complement strand
CGTGCGATGTGTCGGCGCACCACTGGTCGCACATGTGCGGTGGGACCCCACCATCGCCCGAGCCGTCGACGCTGGCCTCCTCGGCGTTCGCCGCCCCGCCACCCTGGCAGTGCTCGACACTCTCGCGACCCGCGCGCTGTGACGACCGGGCCTCTCACGACGCTGCTCACCAACGAGGTGAACGATGTGCTGGTAACCGACGATGGGTGGGTCTGGGTCGACACCGGCGACGCCCTCATCGCCCACGGACACATCGACGCCCACACGCTGCAGGTGGAACTCGAACGAATTCTGGCCGCCAGCGGCCGGCACCTCGATCGCATGAACCCCGTCGTTGACGTGGGCCTCGAGGGGGGCGCACGACTATGTGCCGTCGGTCCTCCCGTGGCAGTCGGCGGAGTGCAGGTTGCTCTGCGTCGTCACCGCCAGACCACCCCTCGACTCGACGCCTTCGGCGACCGCTCCACGACCGGAGTGTTGCGCACGCTGGTGCGGCGGCGCGCCAACATCGTGGTGTCCGGTGCCACTGGTGCCGGCAAAACAACGCTGGTGCGATCGCTCCTCGCCGAATGCGGTGCCGGTGACGACCCCACCCAGCGGATCATCACCGTGGAGGACACCAACGAGTTGTCGATCCCTCCGGGATCGCGAACCCATCTCGTGCGTCTCGAGACACGCCCACCATCAGCGGAGGGCACCCCGACGATCAACGCCGAGGACCTGGTCCGCACCGCTCTTCGTCTGCGACCCGACCGGATCGTGGTCGGCGAAGTCCGTGGCGACGAGGTCATCGCGCTCCTGCATGCCCTCAACACCGGCCATCGGGGATGCATCACCACCTGTCATGCCAACAGTGCCCGCGATGCCCTCGAACGTCTGACAACACTGATGATTCGAGCGGCGCCCACCTGGCCCACCACTGTCGTACGTCAACAACTGGCTCGTGCCATCGACGTCGTCATCCACGTGGACCGCGTGGCCGGCGAGCGACGTATCACCGACATCTGCCGAGTCGCTCTCGACGGTGAACAGGTGACCACCCACATCCACCCCCAGCGCGCGAGGCCGATCGGATCTCGGGCAAGCCACCACGGAATACACACTCGTGCTGCTGGCCGCAGCATTCATCGGCTTGATCGTGGTCGGATGGGCGACCACCGGTGGCGGCACTGAGATGATCGGTCGACTCTTCGACCGCATCATGCGGGCCATCATCGAACAGACCTGATCCCGTGCGCCGACTCCACGGCGCTCGCGGCCAGGCCGCGGTCGAGTTCGCCATCGTCACGCCGGTCATCGCGGTTGTGGTGATCGCTCTGGTGGCGGTGACCACAACCGGCAGCACCCGGCTCGCCGAGGAATCGATCCTGCGCGATGCCGCACATGCCGCCGCGGTCGCCAGCGACGTCACAGCCGCTGCACAGCGTGTACTGACCGACCACGGTCGAGACGATCTCACCGTAGGTGTGCTCCTCGATGGCCGACTGCTGCACATCACGCTGCGGAACAACAACGGCGATGGTGTGGGCACGGTGAGCGTCGCT
>RFST01000030.1 GCA_009923855.1 Actinomycetota bacterium | reverse complement strand
CACCCCCGCATCCGAGCCCACCTCCACACCACCGGCTGCCACATCGCTGAGCACCGATATCGCCGAAGCTGCGGCCGAGTTCGATGCCGCGATCGAGGCCAGTGACGCGGACGGAGCAGTCCGGGCTGTGCTGCGCGCCGAAGCGGCTATCCACGCGTGGTCTGCCGACACCCTCCAAGGTGACGATGCCGATCGTGCGCGCAGCACCCTGCGCGCCATGATCACCCGCCTGGGCGCGGCTGCCCGCGACGGATTGGTCGACCCGCGCACCATCCGTGGCCCGCTGATCGACATTCTGCTCGACATCCGCGCAGGAGCGCGCGCCGACAAGCAGTACGAGTTGTCCGACCTCGTGCGCGACCGTCTCGCCGCCGCTGGCATCACCGTGAACGACACAGCCGAGGGCGCGGTGTGGGAGATCGCCGACTGAGCGGACGTCTCTCAGGCCGTACGGCTACCGGCTGCCACCACGGCGAGTTCGCCGACGAGTGAATCGACGTCGGGCACCCAGCGCACATCACCGATCGATGCCGCCACCTCAGCCGAGTCGACTGCACGCCCACCGACCAGTAATGGCTGCCCGTTGAGCGCCGGGCCGAGTTGAGCGCAGAGCTCGCGTGCGGCAGGCAGGTTGTCGACATTGGTCACCGACACCACCACCGCAACCGGGTCAACCTCGGTGACCGCAGCGAAGAACGATTCTGCTGGAGTGTCTGCGCCGAGGTCCGACACATCCCACCCTGTCGCGCGCAGCAGGTCGGCCAGCATCGAGACGACGAGCGAGTGGGTTTCGCCGCGTGGCGCACCCACGACGACGGTGCCTCGCGAACGACCTCGACGCACGAATTGTGGCCCCAAACGGCCGATCAACCGCTGCACAATGCCGGTCGCGCGATGTTCGACAGAAATATCGAGTTCGCCCGCCGCCCATCGCTCACCGATCGTGACCAGAGCTGGGGAGACGACCTCGGTGTAAATCTTCTGAGGGGTGGCACCGGCAGCCATCGCACCCTCCACAACACCCCAAGCGCCATTCGCGTCGCCAACTACCAATCGGGCATACATCCGATCGGCCCAGGGTGCCTCCACTGCGCGGCCGGCACCTCGACGCGCAGCCGGGGTGCTGCCCGACCTGAACGCATCGAGATCGGTGCGTTCGACCTGCCAGATTCCATCGCGCTTCGTTGCCGTCAACTGGCCATGGCGCACATAGCGATAGGCCGTCATGTAGTGCACGCCGAGTTCATCGGCGGCCTGTTGCAGAGTGACGGACTCGGACGGCACGTCGCGATGGTAGGCGTGCGATCTCCGGCACGCATGACCGTGCCGAATGGTGGGTTGACTCAGCCGGCCTTGGCTGCCCAACGCTCGCGCGCGGCCTTGGAGCGCTCGAGCAGATGCACCGGCACCAGCGCCGCTGCCGCCGACCACGGGTCGCCATCGGATGCATCCCCGGTGGCCGCAGGAGCAGCTGCTTCGGGTTCAAGATCTTCGAAGGTCGGCGGCTCCACACCGGGCAACCAGTAGCGGTACATCTCCGCAATCACCTCATCGAGACCTGCGCCATCGGCACCCTTGGACACATCGATGGTGACGATGTTCGCGTAGATGTGCACCGAATCGACTTGGCCGGTGCCGAGCAGGCGGCGCGCCAGGACCGCACTCGGTCGGTCGCCATCGGCATCGTCAACCGAGACGAAACGCTCATGGCCCTGACCCGACAGGGTGCGATTCAGTTCAAACCTGACGATGCCCGGTGCTGCACCGGGCCTGCGAGCAACGCCGACCAACTGACCCATATGGCGCTGAATCTAGCGCAGTGCCGCACCTCTCCACCGGGTCGTCACCATGACCACCGGCGCCGGCAGGACCGAAGAACGTCGTCGTATGACCACGCGCGGATAGCGTCGCGGCCGTGAGAGGGTGCATACCGAGGGGGACTCACTGATGCGTCCCGCTGTGGCGACGAACCCCGCACGTTCGGTACTGGTGGCGTTCATGTCACTCATCTCTATTGGCACAGCATTGCTCTGGCTCCCATTCGCCGTCGACGGCGATCATCCCGGCTTCATTGATGCGCTCTTCACATCGGCATCGGCATCCACGGTGACCGGTTTGGCCACGGTCGACATCTCAGGGTTCTCGCTGTTCGGCGAGTTGGTGATCCTCTGCCTCATCCAGGTGGGAGGTTTCGGCGTGATGGCACTCGGGGCCATCACCGCCTTTGCCGCCTCACATCGCATGGATCTCGGGGCACGGCTCCGGGCGGCAACCGAGTTCGGTGTGGCGCCCGGCGACGTCAGAAACCTCCTGCTGCGGATCTTCCAGATGACGGTGATCGTCGAGGGAGGTGTAGCCGCGATGCTGTTCGCGCGCTTCCTCTTCGATTCGCAACCACTGGTTCGCTCGTTCTACTCGGCGGTGTTTCACGGCATCTCGGCATTCAACAATGCCGGCATCTCGCTGTATTCGGATTCCCTCGAACGCTATGTCGCCGACCCGGTGGTGATGCTGGTGGTGTCGGCTGCCTTCATCATCGGAGGCCTTGGCTTCCCGGTGTATCTGGCGATTGCGCGACAGGTGCTGCCTCGCGAGAACGGCAGCCACGGGCCCCGTGTGCTGCGTCGCCCGCGATGGTCCGCATGGTCGCTGCATGCCCGAATCACGATCATGGCCACCGCGGTGCTGTTAGTGGTCGGGCCGGTGGTATTCGCCCTCTTCGAGTGGACCAACCCCGACACGCTTGGTGGCCGCGGCATCGTCGAACGACTACTGGCGTCGTGGTTTCAGGGCACCAGCCCACGCACCGCCGGTTTCTCCACCCTCGATATCGGCGCGCTCAATGAGCCCACGATGCTGTTCGTGTCGACGCTGATGTTCATCGGGGCCGGACCCGCGTCAACCAGTGGCGGCATCAAAGTCACCACCTTCGCTGTGCTCGGTTTTGTCATCTGGTCAGAAGTTCGCGGGCGGACTGATGTGAACGTGTTCCAACGGCGACTTCCCCGCCGGGTAATCCGCACCGCGATCACCGTTGCTCTGTTGTCGGTGGGCCTGGTCATCGGCACCGCCTTGATGTTGATCGCCATGACCGACCTCACACTCTCACCCGCATTATTCGAGGCGACGTCGGCCTTCGGCACGGTGGGTTTGTCCACCGGTATCACCGCCGAACTACCAGCACTCGCGCACATCTTGCTGGTGCTGGTCATGCTCGCGGGCCGTATCGGCCCGATGACGTTCGTGGCGGCACTCGCCATGCGCAACCGCGACCTGCCCTACTCTTATCCCGAGGAGCGACCGATCATTGGCTGAACGCATCATCCACAACAAGACCTTCTTCTCGAAAGGGTCTCCATTCGAACACCACGGCGAGATCGTGGTGGTTGGCCTCGGCCGATTCGGCACCGCACTTGCCGACGAACTCACCCGCCATGGCCACAAAGTCCTGGCCATCGACAACGACAAAGACCTCGTCGAGCAGAAGCGGGATGCGTATTACCAGGTGGTGCGCGCGGACACCACCCAGAAAGACGCCCTTGAACAGTTGGGTGTCGGTGATGCCATGACTGCCGCGGTCTGCATTGGCAACCACATCGAGGCCAGCGTGCTGACCACGCTGAACCTCGTCGGTCTCGGCATCAGAAACATCTGGGCCAAGGCAATCACCGACCAGCACGGTGAGATCCTCAAAGCGGTCGGTGCCCATCACGTGGTGTTCCCCGAGGGACAGATGGGTGTTCGCGTGGCGCACCTGGTCACCGGAAAGCTCGAGGACTACATGACGCTGCACGTTCCCGAGCTCTCCGACACCGACCAGACCGACGATGACGAGTTCGTGATCAGCCAGATGCTGGTTCCGGCACGGTTTGCCGGCAGCGAACTCGGCAAGGCCGGTATCCGTGCCGAGCACCGCGTGACCGTCGTGTGCGTGCGCCCCAAAGGTGGCCGGTTCACCTACGCCGAGCCCGGCACCATCCTCGGCCCAGAAGACCACATCGTGGTAGCGGGGCATCCAGCCGACGTCGAGCGTTTCGCCGGGGTGCGCTGACACCTGCGCTCACGATGGTGGGGAGATTGTGGGCGCGCACATCGTCATCATTCGAGAGCACGGTGATGCGCGCAACCTGCAGGTCGGTACCGTGATGGCATGGCATCCAATAGCCCGCGCTCCGTCTCCGCCTCTCGCATCGTGGCGGCGCCCCCGTCTGACATCTTCGCCCTGCTGAGCGATCCGAGCCGTCATGGCGACATCGACGGCTCCGGCATGGTGCAGCGCGCCCGCGGAGGGTCCAGCACGCTGACGCTCGGCACCAAGTTCGGCATGCATATGAAACTCGGTCGGCTTCCCTACCGAATCAATAACACCGTGGTGGAGTTCGAGCAGGACCGCCTGATCGCATGGGCCCACTTCGGTGGTCACCGCTGGCGTTATGAACTCGAACCCGTTGATGGCGGCACCCAAGTGACCGAGACCTTCGACTGGTCTACCGCGAAGTTTCCGCCGTTCATCGAGCGTGCCGGCTACCCGAAGAAGAATCTTGCCGCGATCGAGCGCACTCTCGACCGGCTGGTGGAGTTGTACTCCGCAACATGAGTGCTGACGCCGTTCATTTCTACTGGCGGCCCGGCTGCCCGTTCTGTTCGATGCTGCGGCGGGGCCTCGATCGGCGTGGTCTCACCACTGTCGATCACGACATCTGGCAGGACCCATCTGCTGCAGCGGTGGTGCGCTCATTCGCCAGCGGTAACGAGACCGTTCCCACTGTGGTCGTTGGCGACACCGGCTTGGTGAACCCGTCAGCGCGCGAGGTCGCCGAACTCATCGAGCGCACCGCACCCCACCTCCTGCCGAAGTAGTTCAGTTGCCGGTGACCCGGCAATCCGCACAGCGCCCGAGAATGTCGACGTTGTGATGATCGACGTCGAAACCCGCGGCAGCGGCTGCAGCATCGAAGGCACGATCCATTAGTGATTCGACCTCCATCGGCAGTTCGACATCGACCACCGTGCCGCAGAGATCACAGACCAGGTGGTGATGGTGTCCGGTGAGTTCCTCAGCGAGCTCCCAGCGCGCATGATCACCTCCATGGACCAGACGTCGCACCACACCGACCTCGGCGAGGACGGTCAGATTGCGGTAGGCCGAACTCTGCGCGAGCCCATCGCCAGCGACGAGCAACTCGGGCAGGGTCGACGGACCCGCATCGGCGAGTAGTTCGATCAGACGACGACGGTTACCGGTGTACAGCTGGCCAACCTCGTCCAGCCGGGCAGCCACGAGACGGTGAAGGCCACCGCGATCATCATCGCTCACAGCTGATGACCCTATGTCATTGCCGACCCAGGGGGCTCAGAACCACCATCAGCATGATGGCTATGGCCGCCGGGCTCGTCGTGATGGTGGGCATGGTCATGGTGAGCGTGGTCGTGATGATCCAGATGCCCTGACAGTGCACTATCGGTATGTGCGCCATGGCCATGGTGATGCTCGTCGACCACGATGGTGGCCGACTCGGCGTGCAGCATGCGACCGCCGAATGCCTCGGCGAGCAAGGCCGGTGTCAGCACATCGTCGGGCGTCCCGTCCGCCAGAACGCACCCGGCCAACAGAATGACCCGATCGGCACGCCGTGCCTCACCGAGGTGATGGGTGGAGAACACCACCGCCGCGCCTCGCGATGCCTCGTCGGCAATGACCTCGAGGATGATCTCCTGGCTCGGAAGATCCAGCCCCGTAATGGGTTCGTCGAGCAGCACAAGGTCGGCCTGCGCCGCGACTGCTCGGGCAACCATCACCCGCTGACGCTCACCGCCGGAGAGTTCACCGAACCGACGTGCACGCAACGCATCGACATCGAGCCGACGCGCAGCGGCATCGATCGCCGCGCGATCGTCACCGTGGAGTCGGTGCAGCATCCCGCGATACCGCCCCATGCGCAGCACCTCATCCACCGACAACGGCATCCACGGGTGGTGGTCCTGATGCTGCGCGACGAGAGCTACCCGTGGTGCACCGGTGACCGCACCATCGGTTGGCGCCAGCAGGCGGCCCATGAGGTGCAACAGCGTGGTTTTCCCACTGCCGTTCGGGCCGACCAACGCCACCGATGAACCGGGCGACACCGCCAGCGTCGTCGGCGCCAATGCCACCGTGGCACCACGATGCACGCATACCCCGTCCAACGACACCACGGACGACCCCTCGGCGGTCAAAGTGACAGCGGTTGCGTCCATTGCCGCGTGAGTGTAACGTAGAGATATGAGAATGATTCTCAATACTACTACCAACGCTCTCTCAGAGCGCCGTACACCCACCATCGCGGCACTCGCAGCACTCGCGCTCATCACCGCGGCCTGCAGCGGTACCTCGTCAGTGTCAGGGCCAGCAACGACCGATGCCTCCACGATGGAATCGACACCGTTGACCGACGCCCCACCCACAGAGAACCTGGTTGCGTTGGCCACCACATCGATCTGGGCCGACGTCACATCACGTGCTCTCTGCGAGGCACCCGTGGACACCGTGATTCCCATCGGCGCCGACCCGCACTCATGGGAGCCGTCGATCCGCGTCACCGCCGATCTCGCTGCCGCCGACCTGGTGATTCGCAATGGGCTCGACCTCGAAGAAGGTCTACTGGGCGCGCTCGATGCCATCGACACCTCACAGACCACCGTGGTGACGCTGTCCGGCCTCATCTCCAATGCCGACGACGACCACAGCGACGCAGACGACCACGACCACGACGAGTCCACCGACGACGACCACAACGACCACGACCACAGCGGGCCAGACCCCCATCTTTGGCTCGACCCCGTCCTCGTAGCCGACCTCGTCGACGGCATTGCGTCAGCCGCGGTCGCTGCTGGGTGGCCGACCACGGTCATCGACTGCGCGGCCACCTACCACGAGGAACTTCTCGCTCTCGATGCCGAGATCGACGACGCCGTTGTCACCCTCGACCCCAACGCACGCATCCTCGTCACCAACCACGACGCGCTCGGGCGCTTCGCCGACCGATACGGCTTTGAAGTGCTCGGGAGTGTCCTGCCGTCACTCAGCACTCTCGCCGAGGCAAACCCCGCCGATCTGGCCGAACTCGCAACAGCGATCACCACCACCGGGGTCTCCGCCATCTTCGTCGACGCCCAGTCCAGCGACACAGATGCCCAGGCTCTCGCCCGCCGACTCGAGGGCGTGGAGGTCGTCACGTTGCTCACCGGTTCGTTGACATCCGGAACCGATGACGGACGCGACTACCTCACGATGATGCGCACCAACACCAGCCGCATCGTGGACGCCCTCGGCAGCTGACGCGCCACGTAGGCTCCGCCCGTGCGATGGCTGACCGACCCCGGTGACTGGTGGGTAGCACCGTTTACGGATAATCCCTTCATGCGCGATGCCGCCGTGGCGGCTCTGCTCACCGTGGTGTGCACCTCCATCGTGGGCACCTGGGTGGTACTTCGTGGCCTCTCGTTCTTGGGTGATGCCCTCGCGCACGGTGTCCTCCCCGGTATCGCGATCGCCTGGGCAATGGGTCAGAGCACCGCCGTCGGCGCCCTCATCGCTGCCATTGCCATGGTGGCCGGGGTGAACCTGATCCGGTCGTCATCACCACTTCCCGACGATGCATCGATCGGCGTGCTCTTCGTCGGCTTCCTCGCGCTGGCGGTTGTGATCATGTCGGCACGCGGTGGAGCTGGTGATCTGAATCGTTTCCTCTTCGGATCAATTACCGGTGTCGACGCGCCCGGTCTCACCAGATCTGCCGTCGTTGCCGGGGCCACCATCCTCGCGGCTGTCATCGGGCACCGGGCGATGGTGATGACCACCTTCGACCCGGCACAGGCACGCATCGCCGGGTTCTCCCCGCGCATCACCCACCTTGCACTTCTGCTGATGACCGCGCTGGCCGTGGTGGCATCGTTCGAGACGGTGGGCTCGCTGTTGGTGTTCGCCTTCTTGATCGCCCCGCCTGCTACTGCATCGCTGCTCGCCGGCACGGTGGCGCGCATCATGGTCACCGCGGTCGGCCTTGGCTGTGTGGCGGCGATCGTCGGCCTGCTGATCAGCTACCACCATCGCACCGCGGCAGGGGCGACGATGTCGCTGGTCAGTGTGTCGCTCTTCGCCATCGGGTTGGCGATCCACAACCTGAGATCTCGACAAACCTCGGCCTGAGCCCACGCGGTACCCTCCGGTGAGGATGGACAACGGCACGCGCCCCCTCATCGTGGCCGCGAATCGGCTGCCGGTGCGATGGACCGACGAGGGCTGGGAGACAAGCCCCGGGGGTTTGGTGCGCGCCCTCATCCCGTTGTTGCGCGAATCTGGCGGCACATGGGTCGGCTGGAACGGCACCGTCGGCGGGCACGTCGACCCCTTCGAGGTCGAGGGCGTGTCGATGCACCCCATCGCCCTCGATGCCGATGATGTGAGCCGCTACTACGAGGGCTTTGCCAACAACACCGTCTGGCCCCTCTACCACGATGCCATTCGCGACTCGACCTTCGATGGAGCACATTGGCAGCGATACCGCGATGTCAACGAGCGATTCGCGGTCACGTTGGCCAATGTGGCGCCCAACAATGCCGTGGTATGGGTGCACGACTACCACCTGCAGTTGGTGCCGGGCATCCTCCGACGCCTGCGCCCTGATGTCGCAATCGGCTGGTTCAACCACATTCCCTTTCCACCACTCGAACTGTTCCAACGCCTGCCATGGCGCTCAGAGATCATCGAAGGCCTACTCGGGGCCGACCTGGTGGGTTTCCAACGCGACCTCGGTGCACGAAACTTCGTTGCGGCGGCACACCAGTTGGTGAATGTCGTCGGCGACGCCGACGATCACTGGCTACACCACGATGGCCATTCCACGATGGTGGGCGCCTTTCCCATTTCCATCGACGTCGACGAGTTCGAAGAACGCGCCGCCGGCCGCGAGACACGACGTCGTGCCGCCGCCATCCGCGCCCGACTCGGTGATCCCGAGGTTGTGCTGCTGGGCATCGACCGTCTCGACTACACCAAGGGCATCGGTTCACGACTACGAGCGGTTGGTGATCTCTTCGACAGCGGTGGCCTTGACCCGCACCGTCACGTATTTGTCCAAGTGGCTACCCCGACTCGAGACGGAGTGGACCACTACGCCGAGGAACGCCATGAAATCGAACGACTCGTCGGCGCGATCAACGGTGATCATGCGCGCCTCGGCTACCCGGTCGTGCACTACCTCCACCGCACGTTGGATCTTGATGAACTGGTGGCGTTGTACCGCGCCGGCGACATCATGCTCGTCACCCCGTTCCGCGATGGCATGAACCTCGTGGCAAAGGAATACGTCGCCACCCGTCTCGACGACGACGGTGTCCTCGTCCTGTCGGAGTTCACCGGTGCAGCCGACCAACTCAGCGAAGCTGTTCTGGTCAATCCCCACGATCCCCACTCACTCACCGATGGCATCTCCGCTGCCGTCGATATGCACCGCCACGATCGACGCGCCCGGATGAGTGCCATGAGAGCAACAATCCATCGCCACGACGTGACCCACTGGGCCGACGGCTTCCTGAAGACCCTGGGAGCGAGATGACCCCCGAGCGCTGCGATCCGGTCTCGGCGGTGACCTCCAGCATTGTCGATGCCCTCGCCACCGACACCTGTGTGATGGGTATCGACGTTGACGGCGTCCTGGCACCCATCGTCACCCACGCCGACCAGGCCACAATCCCCGCCGACGTATTGGACACGGTGCACGCCTTGGCCACGACCTTTCCGGTGGCCATCGTGTCGGGTCGGTCGGTGGACGACCTCGATCGGTTCGGCTTCGCCGACACGCTCGCCGTTTTTGGGTCCCATGGAGGACAGCGGCGACACCGCGACGACCACGAGCTCGACATCGGCGAGCAGACGCGTCGCGATCAGGTCATTGCCGTCTGCAGTGCCGCGGCCGCGGAGTGCGGGCCCGGCGCGTGGGTAGAGAACAAGCCTCAGGGGGCGGTGCTGCACTGGCGTGAGTGCACATCTGCTGATGCCCAGCACGTGGCGCGGCGCCTGATCGATGACCTGTCATCGCGCGCAGATATCTGGGTCACTACCGGCCATCACGTTGTGGAAGCCACCGTACGCCACGCATCAAAGGCAACTGCGATGCGGGCGCTGGCATCTGAGTTCGACGCACAACGGATGATCTATCTCGGCGATGACCGCACCGACGAAGACGTCTTTGCGGTGATGTCTCCCAGCGATATCGGCATCCATGTCGGAGCCGGTGACACTCTCGCGCGGATGCGTCTGGCCTCGCCCACGGAGGTGGCCGAATGCCTCCGCGCTGTCGTAGACCACTTCGGTCTCACAACAGGCTGATCTGGCCGTCGCGTTGCCAGCGCTGCAGACCACCCCACACAAGGTCATCCATGAATGCCCAACTGCGCCGATGCTCGACCGACGGTCCCCACGCGGCCAGCCCGGCACGATGTCGCATACATGGGTATCCCTTGTTCGACTCGAAGGACCAGTGCGGGTGGTGAGCGGCCACCTCGCGCATTGCCGCATCACGTGCGACCTTGGCCACGATCGACGCCGCCGCGATTGAGGCGCTGAGGTCATCTCCACCAACCACCGTGCGTACCTCGGCCACATGAGGAGAGACAAAGTCCCACTTTCCGTCGGTGACCGCCACGTCGACATGCACGCCCAGGCCATCGAGTGCACGTCGACACGCGAGACGCTGCGCTGCGCTCATACCCAATTGATCGCACTCGAGCGCCGTCGCCCATCCGGTCGATGCGGCACATGCACGCGCTCGAATCTCCAGATCGAGACGCTCACGCACCGTGGCTGACAACCGCTTCGAATCGCGAACCCCAGCGGGAACATCGGCGGCACCACCAGATGTATCGAGGATGACCGCACCGATCACAAGAGGGCCGGCCCATGCCCCTTTCCCCACTTCGTCGACACCCACCACAACCGCTCCGCGCGCCCAGAACGGCTCCTCAACCGACGTACTGGCCGTGACGGGTGCGCGGCGGCTCACGCCAGCACGACGCCGGCGCCCGACCCGGTCGGCGCAACAAGTTCGCCGACTCGCCACCAACCCGCTGCAGCCAGATCGCTTGCCAGATCCTCGGTGACCGCCGCCAGCAGCCCACCGGACGTCTGCGGGTCGTAGCACACAGCCTCAGGGCCGCTCGCCGCTGTGGACTCGACGTGGCCCACCAGATATTCACGATTGCGCGGATCGCCACCTGTGCGAGCTCCGGCAGCAGCCGCTGCGAGCACGCCCGGATACGCGACGATGCCCGATGTGTCGATCACCGCGACCACCCCGGATCGTTCCGCGACTTCCCAGGTGTGGCCTGCAAGCCCATACCCGGTGACGTCGGTGGTGGCATGCACATCTGAGCCGGCAGCCACCAAGGTCTCGGCGGCCACACGATTCACAGTGCGCATGCCAGCGATCGCAGCCGCCTGCTCGTCGGGGGTACAGGCAGCGAGTGACAAACCAGTGCCTACGGGCTTCGAGAGCATGAGGACATCGCCCGGACGTCCACCCCCTTTGCGCAGCACGCGATCGGGGTGCACCACACCTTGAACCGCGAGCCCGTAGATCGGTTCAGGGTTACGAATGGTGTGGCCACCGGCCACCGTTCCGCCGGCTTCAGCCACCACAGCGGCACCCGCCGCAAAAATCGCCGCGATGGCCTCCCGCGGGAAGTGCTCTGGGAACGCCGCCACGTTGACCGCCATCGTCACACGGCCGCCCATGGCAAAGACATCACTGCAGGCATTCGCGGCGGCGATCGCTCCGAAGTCAGACGGAGCATCGACGAGCGGTGGGAAGAAATCTGTTGTCGAGACCACCGCGACGTCATCACTCACCCGATAGACGGCCGCATCGTCAAAGGGTGCCAGACCAACGACCAGTGATGGGTCCACCGATGGCGGGAATTCGGCCACGAGGTCGCTGAGAAGCGACGCTCCCCACTTGGCGGCACACCCACCACACGACGTCCACTCGGTTAGTCGTAATTCCGCCAACACATCGCCACTCATGGCCAGATCCTAGGTCGCCTGTTCTGCCGGAGCCGCCCAGAGAGCCTCACCGGATGCCTCCGTCGTGTCGAAGGTGGGGTCAGCCACCGGCGCGGTCAAACGTTGGGTCTCCCCGGCGACTTCCCACAGCACGGCCGGCCGAGCACCGTGCCACCGCACAGCCACCGACACCGTCGCCGTGCCACAACCTGGAAGCCCGTGGGCCTCGAGAGACTGCCCAAGCCATTCGTCGTCAAAACCGGCACCGAAGAGTTCCACCCGATCGTCTCGCGGGGCAACAAACCGCCATTCGAGCGCGGTCACCGCTGCAACATCACCGCCCTCCAGAGGCCGCCGGTTCGCCACCTTGGCCCACATCCGAGCGAGGTCATCGATGGCGCGCTGCTCGCCCGCAGCCGTCAGCACGCGCCATGCCGCGCGAACACTTCGTTCACCCGGCGAGCGTCGGCGTCGCGCACCGGCCTCAAGCGCGGTCACCACATCGGGAACCAACGCCACCGCCGATTCGCCCATCCGCACGAGTTGATCGGCGGCGAGAAGATGATCCACCGGGTCATCGAGCGGGTGGGGTGGCCCATCGAGGAGCAGATCACAACGCAATGACGCCAGATCATCGACCGCTCGCCGACCAATCGGACCAGGCGGCAGTGTGATTCGCCCGGCTGCCTCGCACAGCGACCGCCAACCAGCGGCAACCGTCGCGGCGTTGGCCAAGGTGGACGGGTCACCGACTGACCCCGAATGCCCCACAGCAACGCTGAACGTTGCGGAATGGGCGAGCGGTATGACACGCGCAGGTCCAAGACCAAGATCATCGGGCGCTGTCGCGGCCGAGCGGAGTCCGTCGATATCGGGCCCGTCGATCACGATCGCAACCGCCCGTGGCGACTCGTTCGTGAACGCCACCACATCGGCCCCGCCGCGATCAGCTGTCGCGAATGCCACCGCCACAACATCTCCATCGGGCACCCGGACACGCGTCTCGACAACGGGGAGCCCGCCCAACGCTCGTTGCCGCACCGTCGGCGACTCAGCGGGATCATGAAGGCGGTCCTCGGCCTGCACCCACCAGCGCACGAAGCACCTGTCGTCACGAATCAGCCGTCCTGCCGCGTCGACGCTGGTGGCGCCACGACCGAGGACACCGATGCGGCGCGAGGGCGGTGGCGGGTCATCGAGGGCCATGGCGCCAGTCAACCGGCGGTGTGGACCGGCTGCACCCCACCTACCATGCGCTCATGTCGACGCAGCCACGCCGGGGCGATGCAGGACCCATCCGGCACTTACCCGACACCGATCTGGTGGCCGTCGTCCCGATCAAGTCCTTCACCCGGGCAAAGGGTCGCCTCCGGCCAGCGCTCAGCGCCGACGACCGAGAACGCCTCGCCGTCGCAACCGCCACCGGGGTCCTGCAGGCGTTGCGGGGGGTGCCCACCGTCGTGGTCTGCGACGACGAGGCCGTGGCCGATCTCGCTGTGCACTGTGGTTGCGAGCCAATGATGACCATGACACGCGGACTCAACGCGGTGGTCGCCGAGGCGATGGAGCACCTGCATCATCGGGGGGTCGCCAGGGTCATGGTGGCCCATGCCGATCTTCCACGCCCCGAGGCCCTGACCACGATCGCGACAGATCGCCAACTCGCGATCGTGCCCGATCATCGCCTCGACGGCACAAACGTGCTGATCCTCCCCAGCGACGAAGCCCGCTGCGTGACCTACGGGCCGGGGTCATTTCGCCGGCACCTCAGGGCGCTCACCGCGCTGGCACGCGATCGACACCTCAGGCTTGATGTACTCCGCGATCATCAACTCGGACTCGACCTCGACCACCCCAGCGACCTCTCTCACCCCGTTACGTCGACCACACGACATCAAGGAGCGCCCCATGACCGCTGAACGCCACGATCCGAACGTCCCCGGGCAACCTGGACTTGCTGCGGCGACCATCGGACACAACCTCGACGTTCCGGCTGTTGCCCTTGCCGTGGGGGCCCACCCCGATGATGTCGAGTTCGGTGCCGGCGGCACACTGGCAAAGTGGGCGGCAGCGGGTTGCCGTATTCACCATCTCGTGCTCACCGACGGCTCAAAGGGCACGTGGGACCCTGATGCCGACACCGCGGCCCTGGTCGACATCCGCGAACGCGAACAGATCGAAGCCCATCGTCGACTTGGTGGTGCGGGTGCCGATGCGGTGGTGTTTTGTCGGCGCGTGGACGGCGAACTCATCGCCGATGCCACAACACGCTCGGAGGTTGCTCGGGTCATTCGTATGGTGCGACCCGATGTGGTGCTGGGTCACGACCCATGGAAGCGCTACCGGCTCCACCCAGATCACAGGGCCGCCGGGCAACTCGTGTGCGATGCCATCGTCGCCGCCCGTGACCCGCACTTTCATCGCGATCACGGGCTCGCCCCGCATCGCCCGTCGGATCTACTTCTGTGGGAGGCCGACGAAGTGGATCACATCGAGGACATCTCATCATCGCTCGACACCAAGTTGTGGGCTCTGGAGGCGCACGAGTCACAGTTCGAGTCCACGATGCATGCCACCGACGATGCGGCCATGGAGCAGTTCCGGCAACGGGTGCGAGAACGTGGTGCACAGATTGGGAGCGCGCTATCGATGACTGCTGCGGAGGCCTTTCACCGCATCGACCGGTTGTAACTCAACGCGGGCCCTGGCAGGGCGCGCCACAACGTGAATCACGAGCCGGACGCACCCGGGAACGACAAAGGGGTGGGGCCAGTGGCCCCACCCCTCGTCGAACAGTCGCGTGGTGTCAGCGACGCTTGGCAGCAGCCTTCTTGGCCGGAGCCTTCTTCACTGCCTTCTTCGCAGCAGCCTTCTT
>RFST01000290.1 GCA_009923855.1 Actinomycetota bacterium | reverse complement strand
TGGTCGACCTAGGGACGCTGACCGATGGGCTTCATGAGCTGTCGGTATGCGAGTACGTGAATGGTGCTCCCATCGATGTGCCGTCAGTGCGCCAACTGGCATCTGAACATGGTGTGGTGCCGATCGTCATCGACGGTGCGGGCGTGCCGCTCGATGTTGGGCGCACACGTCGGCTGGCCACCACCGCCCAACGCAGTGCACTCGCCGCCATGTACGCCACGTGCATGGTGCCGGGATGCGATGCCACATTCGATCGCTGCGAAATCCATCACCTCCGCAGTTGGGAGTCGGGTGGGACAACCGATCTTCACAACCTTGGGCCGCTGTGTTCTGCCTGTCACCATCACGTGCACGACCGGTCATGGCAGATCGTGATGACACCCGATCGCACGGTCATGGTCACCCGAGCCGATGGGTCCCTGGTCGAGGGTCGGCCCGATCGTCAACCCTGCACTATTGGTGCGCCGTGAGGGTGCACGTCTGACTCGGACGCGGTGGTGGCAATCCTTGCCGCGTTGATGCGATCGCTGTTGGGTTGATCGCTGATGGGTTGACTGCTGTTGCGGGTGGCTGCGTGTTGGTTGTTGGAGCGTGTTTCTAGTTGTCCGGTTAGCCGGGGGTGTTGCGGCGTTGGTTCTCGGCATGTGTTGTCAGTCAGCCGGTGTTGTCGGTTATCCCGGTGGTGTCGTCTATCGCGGTGTTGTCAGTTATCCAGTATTGTCAGTCATCCCGCTCGCCGAGAGCGTTTGCCGTTGGTTCTCGGCGATCTAGTTGCCGTTAGTTCTCGGCGATCCAGTTGCCGTGGAAGCCGTTCGGTACACGGACCGGCAGGTGCACCACAGCCACGGGGTCGTCGGCAAGAGCATCAGCGCTGAATACGCACAGATCAGAGCGGTCGGTGTCGCGATCGTGTCGTAGGGCCATCACCCAGCCATCATCTTCGGCGGTCGAGCCGTCGCGAGGAATGAATACCGGTTCGCCGTAGCCCATGCGATCGTTGTCGCTTCGGCGCACCACGGTGCCGGTCGTGGTGTCGATCCGGCACAGCGTGTCCTGGCTCAGACCCGATCCGAGTCCGGCGGTGTAGCCATACCGGTGGCGTCGTCCCACGAGGTCTTCTCGAATACGAGGGAACTCTTGGGGATGATCGTCGAGAGTTGACGTCGATACCGATCCGCTGTCCAGGTCGAGAACCCAGCGGTCGAGACGCGGTCGACCTTCGTTCGGACCACGGCGTTCAGTGTCGAACATCTTTGGGTGCCGCACTGCGTCGAGCACCACGCGTCGGCCACCGTCGGGGGTGATCTCGTCGTAGGCGTTCAGGGGATGGAAGATGTAGCAGGGGTCGATGTTGAACCACTGCACGTCGTCGTGTGCGCTGCCTGAAACCTTGTCGGGTGCGTCATCGCGGGGCACCAACCCGATGCGGGGCTGGTAGTCGTGGAACCATCGATACGGCAGGCTGCCGGCCATCGCGGCCTCCATGTCGAACAGCACCGGAAGGTCGAACACCAGCGCGTACCGTTCGGTGATGGCGGTGTCGTGGATCATCGGTGATCC
>RFST01000289.1 GCA_009923855.1 Actinomycetota bacterium | reverse complement strand
GGCCGAGGCCTTGCATCCCGATGCCGTGGCGTCGGTGCCGGACGGTGCGGTGGTGATGGCGGCGGATTCGGGTCTCGACCATGCGCGGGCGGCGGGGTTGACGCCGACGGTGTTGATCGGTGATCTCGATTCGGTGTCGGCTGAGGGCTTGGCTTGGGCGGAGGGGAACTCGTCGATCGAGCGCCACCCGGTCGACAAGGACGCGACCGATACCGAGTTGGCGCTTCGTCACGCGGTCGATCTCGATCCGGCTCGGGTGGTGTTGATGTCCGGTGGTGGTGATCGGATTGATCACACCTTGGCGGCGCTCGGCGCGCTCGGCGAGGTGTCGCTCACCAGCGTCCCAGTCTTGGAAGCCTGGTGGGGTCGTCAGCGGGTTCGAGTGGTGCAGGGCCCGGGTCGAGCGCGGGTGTCAGTGGTCCCCGGATCGACGGTGTCGGTGCTCGCCTTGCATGGGCCGTGCACCGGTGTGTCGCTGTCGGGCGCGCAGTGGCCGCTGGATCACGCTGATCTCGAGCCGATGTCGGGTCTTGGGGTCAGCAACGTCGCGGTCGATGAGGTGGTCGAGGTGTCGGTGACCACCGGGGTGATCTCGTTGTTCTGGCAGGTGGGGTCATGAGGCGACTGTCGGCCGCTGTGGCCGCGCTTTTGCTGCTCGCGGCCTGTTCGGGTTCCGACGCCGATGGTCCCGTTCGCTTGGTGACCTACTCATCGTTCCCGACGGAGGGCACCGGGGTGAACGACGCTCTGGCGGCGTTCACGGCGGACACCGGTATCGAAGTCGAGATCGTCGTGGCCGGTGACACCGGCACGATGGTCGCCAAGGCGGCGTTGACGGCGGGCAATCCGGAGGGCGACGTGATGTGGGGGGTCGACAACACCTTCTTGTCGCGCGCGGTGGAGGCCGGAGTGTTCGAGGCGTACCGCTCCCCCGCGCTCGACGTGATCGATTCGTCGCTGGTCGATCTTGTGCCCGACGATCTCGTCACTCCGGTCGATTTCGGGGATGTCTGCGTCAACTACGACATCGACGCGTTGGCAGCGGCCGGGGTCGCGCCTCCGGTCGATTTCGAGGATCTCGCCGATCCGGCCTATCGGGGGTTGCTCGCGGTGCAGGATCCGGCGTCGTCGTCGCCAGGGTTGGCGTTCCTGATCGGCACGGTGGTCACCTTCGGCGATGACTGGCCGACCTATTGGGAGTCGTTGGTCGCCAATGACGTGCTCGTGACCGACGATTGGGAGGAGGCCTATTACGGGGCGTTCACCCGTGCAGGTGGTGATCGTCCGCTCGTTGTCTCGTACGGGTCGTCTCCTCCGTATGAGGTGCTCTTCGATCCTGATCGCGATTCACCGCCGACGGGGGTGGCGGAGGGCACCTGCACCCGCCAGGTCGAGTTCGCTGGGGTCTTGCGCGGCACGGAACGGCCCTATGCCGCTCGTGCGCTGATCGACTTCTTGGTGTCGGCTGACTTCCAGCGCCATGTGGCGAACGATCTCTATGTGTTCCCGGTGGATCCGAGTGTGGCGCTCGATCCGGTGTTCACCGAGTTCGCGGTGGTGCCGGCTGAT
>RFST01000288.1 GCA_009923855.1 Actinomycetota bacterium | reverse complement strand
GTGTTGCTGGTGGCGATCTTCATCGGGGTGCTCACCTATCGGCCGTGGGCGACGGTGGGTCTGGTGGCGGTGATCCTTGGTCTTGGCGCGGTCGAGTTCTTCGACAAGCTGTCGGAGAAGGGCTATCGCCCGGCGGTGATCCCGGGGATCGTGGCTTGTGTGGCGGCTCCGCTCGCGGCCTATTGGGTGGGCGAGTCGGCGTTGCCGTTGGTGATGATGCTCGGGTTCGTGACGATCGCCGTGACCCACATTGGGGCGCGTTCGGTGGAGAGTGGCCCGTTACCGAATGTCTCGGTGGCGGCGGCCGGCATTATGTGGATCGGTCTTGGTGGGTCGTTTGCCGCGTTGATCCTTCGGTTCTCGACGACGCAGGGTGTGTTGCTCGCCGACACCGGCACCGACACGTTGTTCATGTTGGCGTTGGCGGTGGTGGCCAATGATGTAGGCGCGCTTTTCGTCGGGTCGGCGGCGGGTCGCACGCCGTTGCGCCAGTGGATCTCGCCGGGCAAGTCGGTGGAGGGGTTCATCGGCGGCGCGTTGATGACGATCGTCGTGTTGATCGTGGTTGGGATCGGCGGCTGGAACTCGACCTGGTCGGGCACCGGTGAGTTGCTGTTGCTGGCGGTGGTGGTGTCGGTGTTCGCGCCGCTCGGTGATCTGGTCGAGTCGATGTTCAAGCGCAATCTCGATATCAAGGACTTCGGGTCGCTGGTGCGCGGCCATGGTGGGGTGCTCGATCGTTTCGACGGGTTCTTGTTGACCCTTCCCGCGGTCTATTACCTGACCCGGGTCATCGAACCCTGGGTGCAGTGATCCGGGTCGTCGTCGCCGGGTCGACGGGGTCGATCGGGCGGCAGGCGCTGGAGGTCATCGCGGCCGAGCCCGATCGCTACGAGGTTGTCGCCCTGTCGGCTGGCGCGTCGGTGGACGCGATCGTCGAGCAAGCCCGCGCGGTTCGTCCTCGGGTGGTGGCCGTCGCTGATGCGGCCGTCGCTGATCCGGTGGCGCGGCGCGAGGTGGCGGCGGCTCTCGATGGGGTCGAGGTGGTCGACGATGTCGCCCCGGTGTGCGCTGAGGCTGATGTGGTGGTCAACGGTGTGGTCGGGTTCGCCGGTTTGACGGTGACGGTGGAGTCCGGTCTTGCACCTGTCACGCTGGAACTCACATGGGAGCCGTAGCAGCCGGACGCGTGCGAATGCAGCCGTGAACTGTTCCCTGTCTGGAGTGAGTTTTCTTCATTTGGCGATGTCCTTTGTCGCGGCCAGCTGGCAGCAGCCGCATGCCCGTGCGGCTCAGCCACCGGGCGTTTTCGAGTGTGCGTTCTGGGGAAAGTCGAAGGTGAGCACAAGCGGTTCTGATCCCGTGTTCTCGATCTCGACACCACCGTTGGCGAGTGCGGACTGCGTGATGAAGCCGATCTCGGGGTAGATCTCGCCGAGAATCATGTCGTGGTGGTACCGCACATCGAGCTTGCCTACGCGGCCGCTGCCGCCATTGGTGTGGAACAGCGCGGGGCACTCCGGGCAAAACTTCGTCTTGCTCCCAGGCTGCAGGGTGAGCCGCAGGATGGAGCACTTCTGGTCA
>RFST01000287.1 GCA_009923855.1 Actinomycetota bacterium | reverse complement strand
CCCCAGCGGCACGAATCATCTCAGCACCCGATTCGAGGTGGCCGAGCACCAGTTCGTGCGCCTCGCCGAGCCGCAATAGGACGCCAAACGCCTGACGATCGGTTAGGTCCTCGATCTCAGCGCGAAGCGAACGGCCCGCGTCGGTCAACCGTCTTTCGCCATCGACGAGGCCGTGCTGACCAAGCCGAGAAAGCGCAGTCTCAAGATGTCGACACTCCCAACCTCGCGACTGCTCGAACAACTCCAGGTCGATACCGCGCTCGGCGACGACTAACGGTGCGTTCCAGATTCGGCGTTCTGGCGTTCCATCGCGATTACAACACGCTTCTCAACACGCTGAGAATCAACGGTTTCAGAGTTTCGAGCCATCCCCGGCCAGCCTCGTAACACGGCGTCGCGAACTCAGCCGGTGTGATGGCAACGATGCCATCTGCTGTGTAGCCGTCGTGCTGTGTGACGCGACGGTCTCAGGTGCCGGGTTCGAAACCGAGGTCGGTGGCGGTGAGCAGTGGCGCGTAGTGCACGCCGGCGTCGGAACACAACTGTGTGCAGGTGGTGCCGCGGTCAACGATCACGCTGGCGAACACCACTTCGGCACCAAAGGCGCGCACCACCTCCACGGCCTCGAGCAGGCTGGTGCCACGGGTCGTGGTGTCTTCCACTATCACCACCCGGTCGTCGTGTTCGGTTCGAGAGCGCCCGCGAGTCGGCCGGTCACGCCATGGTCTTTGGCGTCTTTGCGCACACTGAAACTGCGTAGGTCACGGCCGCGGGTGGCGGCTACTGCGGCCACGCCGAACGCCACCGGGTCGGCGCCCATGGTCAGCCCACCGATGGCGGTGGCGTCGTCGGGAATGATGGCCAACAACGCGTCGGCCACGGCGATGATGCCGTCGGGTCGGCAGGCGGTTTGTTTGGTGTCGAGGAACCAGGTGCTAGTCGCGCCGCTTTTCAACGTGAATTGGCCGCGCCGCACCGAGTGCCGCAACACATGGTCGCGAAGGGCATTCCCGGCGGTGTCGAGGGTGGGGAGATCGCTCACATCGCCGAGCGTAGGCGAGAGCACACGACCGGTGAAGGTGTTCAGTGCGAGCGATGAGGCGAGGTTGCGATGCAGTTGCCGATCGGTGATGTCGGTGGCGATGCCATCCAGCAATGTCATCCAGTGAGGCCCTGCGATGGTGTCGGGCGATGGTGTCGGCTCGTGACTGCGGGTCAGTAGGGTCGCGGCCATGACGTCATTGACTGATCTCGGAACCCTCGCCGACTACCGCGTGTTCACCGAACCGCAGCAGGGTGCCTACTACGACGACCTGTTGGCGGTGGCCCAGCGCACCGAAGCTGTGGGGTTCGATGCGTTCTTCCGCAGTGACCATTACTTGAAGATGGGTGATGTGTCGGGGCTTCCTGGGCCCAGTGATGCCTGGGTGACGCTGGCGGGTTTGGCGCGTGAGACATCACGTATTCGCTTGGGCACGTTGGTGACTGCGGCCACGTTCCGGCTGCCGGGGCCGTTGCCGATTTCTGTGGCCAATGTGGATCACATGTCGGGTGGGCGTGTGGAGTTGGGGTTGGGCACCGGCTGGTAC
>RFST01000286.1 GCA_009923855.1 Actinomycetota bacterium | reverse complement strand
AGGCCCAATGCCGAAAGTGACCACGTTCCGGGCGATCGCATCCACATACCGCTTCTGGCCGGCGGTCTTGGGATGCACGGTGCGCCCACGGGTGCCCCGAAGAACTTCATGGGTCAGCACCTCGCTGGGACGTTCGTCGGCGTCGACCATGCCGATCACCCGCGTGAGTACGGTGTCGTCGAGTGTCTGGCCTCGTTCGACGAGGCGCACGAGTTCTCCAAATAGCCGGCCGACTACCTCGGCGCGACTGCCACGAGCCACGACCTCGTTCCCACGCACGGTGATCTCGGTATCGGGGAAGGCGGCCTCGATCTGGCGGAGGTTCCGATCGCGCGGCCCCACAAGCGCTGCCAGCAGGTCTTGGCCCGGCACGACCACCCTGATCAGGGAATCGGTGGGTGACATTCGGACCAGTTCATCGGGGCTCTGCTGCCGGGCACACGATTCGTGCTGACCGGCGCCCATACCGTAGCCGCTGAACCGGGCCGGTTGCGCATTCGGCCGCGCGCGTCCGGATGCGACCACAACACCCGATGCGATGCGCCGAATCATGGGGCGACACCATCATGGTTGTGCGATGATCGCCGACGTGCCACGTGTTCGCCGATGTCAGTCAGCGCAGCGTGGCGACCGCATCCGGCACGCGTCCCGCCTCGCCGACCCGATGAGGTGGTGGCCCAGACGCTCGGTGGGCGTCATCGTGGCGGCCGCGACCCTGGTCATCACCGGGTCCGTGGCTGTGGCCGCGCTGCCCACATCGACGGCGGCCGCAACCGCCACCGCAACCGCAACCGCAACCGACGGTGTGCCCGCGATACAGGGTGGTGCGCGGGCCAGCCTCGCGCCTGATGGCACCACCCGACACATGATTCTCGCCGATGACCCAGACGCCCTCGCACAGGTTCGCGCAGTGTTGGATTTGGCCGGTCGCACACCAGAACAGGTGTGGGACACGGCTCTGCACGGTGTCAGCGTGGACATCTCAGCGTCGACCGCGGCCACCGTTGCGGCAATCGACGGTGTGCAGATGATCGGGGCTCCTCAGCCCATTGCTCCCGCGGCGTCACAGGAGGACCCGCCGTGGGGTCTCGATCGTCTTGATCAGGCCGAGCTTCCGCTCGATGCCCGCTACACCTACGACAGCGACGGCACCGGCGTAATCGTCTATGTGATCGATTCCGGACTGCGCGCCGACCACGATGATGTCACCGGCAAGGTGCCCTACGGCGCCTATTACGACTACGCCGCCGGCCGCCTCGTGGGCCCGACCGATAGCGGGTGGGCCGACTGCACGGGTCACGGCACCCATGTGGCATCCATCGCCGCAGGGGTGACATCGGGCGTGGCCAAAGGTGCCACCATCGTGCCCATCAAGGTCCTCGGATCCGCAACAAACCCGTGTGACGCTGGGGGCGAATCCGATGCTGTTGTGGCCGCTATCGACTGGATCCTCGACACGCACCCCACCAACACACCGGGCGTGGCCATCATGAGTTTCGGTGTGGTTCCTCTGCCGGGCGACACCGACGGCATCGACCCAATTCTCGATGCTGCGGTGGCCGCGCTGGTCGAGGGTGGTATCGCCACCGCC
>RFST01000285.1 GCA_009923855.1 Actinomycetota bacterium | reverse complement strand
CACGGCACCACGATCGACAACGGATTGCGGCCGATGGCCCTAGCGACAGCGCGAACAGCTGAGGGTCGACCGATGTCGGCCGCGACCTCGGCGTACGTGCGGGTGTGGCCGTAATCGATGTGGGTGAGTGCTGTCCACACGGCATATTGGAAGTCGGTGCCATCCATTGCGTGCGGTATGTCGATGGTGTGTCGCGCACCGGTGAACCATTCGGTGAGTTGTTCGATGCTGCTGCGCAGAACCGGATGGGCGGCATCGCAGCGCGTGTGTCGCCGGTTGAGGCCGGCACGGCGCCATTCGGCGTCGGTGTCGTTCCACAGCACGGCTCGCAGGGCTGTGTCATCGGCGACGAGTATGAGATTGCCGACCGGTGTGGGGATGGGTGCGCATGCCAGTGCCTCCGATGGGGCGGCTCCGCGCTTTACACCCGTTGCGGTCATCTAGACATGGTAGCGAAGGGCTGCTGGCCGGGGTCATTGGCGGTCATCGTGGCGTGCAGAGCGCATGCAGGATGAGGTCGACGATTGCGTCGGCTTCGTCGGGGTCGGGGATGACATCGTCCATCATCTGTCGGACGATGAATGGGCCTTCCACGAGCGCGATCGCCGTGTCGATGTTGACATCGGTGCGCAGCTCTCCGCGCTCGGCGGCTCGGGTGAGTACCTCGCGAATCGGATTGGTGCGCTCGTCACGAAGGCGTTGGTGCACCGATGAGAATTCGTCGTCCTTCAACGATCGGTTCAGCACGCCGATCATGATGTCGCGGAGCGACATGGTGTTGGCGAGGTGACGAAAGCGTTGGATCATTTCGGTGAGGTCTCCGCGGAGGCTGCCGGTGTCGGGTGCGCCGATATCGGAACGCAGGCTGGCCAACGCGGTGAGCAGCAAGTCGGCCGAGGAGTCGAAATGTCGATACAGGGTGGTCTTGGCGACGCCGGAGCGGCGAGCGACCTCGTCGACGGTCACCCGATCGGGCCCGCCCTCGGCGATGAGGGTCAGCGTCGCGTCGATGAGTGCGCGTCGGGCGGTGTCGCTGAGTGGTCGTGCCATTGGTCACATGGGGTTCTGATCGGAATATTTGAGCCCCATCCGCCGTTACGCTACAGCGTCGTTGCGTAATTCTGGCAGCCAGTCGCGCTGTTGTGTCAACAGCATCACTCCACCCCCGACATCTCGGAGATCTCACATGTACCGCTCTCTTGCTCGCTGGGCCTTTCAGCACGGCCTCGTAGTTCTCATCGCCTGGGTCGTTGCTCTTGTCGGTGTCAACGCTCTGGCTGGGGCCGTGGGTGCTGCCTTCTCCGGTGAGTTCTCCACCCCAGAGAGCGAGAGCTCACGTGGATTCGATGTGGTGTCGGAGTACTTCCCAGGTGCGGGCAGTGCATTCGGAGGGTCGATTGTCTTCACGGCTGAGGGCGGTGTCGACCGGGCCGACGTGACGGCGGCGATGAACGACATGTTTGCCGAGGTTGATGCGATTGAGCATGTCGCCGTCACCAACCCGTATACGCCACTCGGCGAGAACCAGATCGCGCCCGGGGGCGAGATCGCTTTCGCCAGTGTGAACTTCGAGGTGAACGTCGACCAGACCACGGC
>RFST01000284.1 GCA_009923855.1 Actinomycetota bacterium | reverse complement strand
TGAGAACTGTGTCGACGAGATGTTCGAGGGCGCGCGGACCGGCGAGGTCACCATCTTTGGTGACATGACCGATGAGCACCGTCGGCAGATCGTGACGCTTGGCGATATGGGTGAGGTGCTGGGCCACGGCACGCACCTGGCTGACCGAGCCGGGAGCGGACGACACAGCGGGGTCGGCCACGGTCTGCACCGAGTCGATCACCATGAGGCTCGGGCTGATCTGGCTGACCGCGGCATCGATATCGCCGAGACCGGTTTCGGCGAGAAGGAACAGACCGTCGCGCACGACCCCCAAGCGTTCGGCCCGGCGGCGCACCTGTTGGGCGCTTTCCTCGGCGCTGACATATAGAACGGTGCCCGGCCATGTGCCGGCGATCTGCAGAGCGAGAGTGCTCTTGCCGATGCCCGGTTCGCCGCCGAGCAGGGTGACCGAACCAGGGACCAGACCACCGCTCAACGTGCGGTCGAATTCGGCAATGCCGGTGGCGCACGCCGCCTCGGCGGCAGTGACCACATCGGCGATGGCGACGGGTGGCCGGGCACCGTTACTGACCGGCCGCGGGGAGCCGGGGTGGGACTCGGTGGGCAGACCGCTCGAGAGCGTCTCTTCGGTGAGCGTGCCGTAGGCGCCGCATCCCGAGCACTGGCCGAGCCACTTCGGATGATGGGTACCACAGTCGCTGCAGACGTGTGAGGTGCGCACAGATGCCACGAGCACAGTGTGGCAGTGCCATGTGGCAACGGTGGTCTCGTGGCCTGTTCCGCAACACGCCATGTCCGTCATGTGCTGGCTCGCCACGCCGGGACACACGAACCGTCTCACGGTTTGGTGCGCGCCGTTGTGACGAGGAGCGGGTGCCGACCGCAACACCGCACCGCTAGGGTCGCCGCATGGCCAGCACCTTCCCCCCATTTGACGGATCCGCCCCCCGCAGCACCCAGTTCGCCGAACCGCCAGAGATGGGCATCGACCCAGCCAAGCGTTACTCGGCCACGATGACCGTGTCGATCGGTGGCGAGGTCATCGGCGATCTCGTCATCGCTCTCGATGCGGCGCGTGCACCGAAGACGGTCAACAACTTCGTGTTCCTCGCGCTGAACCACTACTACGACGGCATCATCTTCCACCGCATCATCAAGAACTTCGTGTGCCAGGGCGGCGATCCCGGCGGTGACGGCCGTGGCGGCCCCGGCTACCGCTTCGAGGACGAACTGCCCCAGCCCGGCCAATACGACATCGGGTCGTTGGCCATGGCCAACGCCGGGCCGAACACCAATGGCAGCCAGTTCTTCTTGATCTCCGGCCCCGACGGTGTGCGCCTTCCTCCCGCCTACAGCCTCTTCGGCCAGACGGTGAAGGGCGTCGAACTCGTCGACCGGATGCAGAACGTGCCGACCGGCGCCGGCGACCGACCGACCACACCGGTGGTCATCGAATCGGTCACCATCACCGAAGCCGACTGACACACCGGTCGCCTCGCGTGCATGCAGCGTTGGTGGTGCGCGCACGGCGGTGCGCTGCGCGATAGCACACCGGTGTCCGACACACGGTGGTTGTCCCGCTGAGATGGCGCGCTCCGCTGGAGTGCATTGATC
>RFST01000283.1 GCA_009923855.1 Actinomycetota bacterium | reverse complement strand
CACATCATCGGCGCCCCATCGAGGCCAATGGTGCGACGCGAACATCACCTCGGTGTGCGCGGCGAACAAGTCGGCGGCTTCGTCGATGTACTTCGACCAGGCCAGTGCGTTCCGTGCCAGCGCCCCGCGAATGGGAATGAGATTGTGCATGTTGTGCGAACAGTTCTCGGCCATGCACAGCCAGCCGCGGTCGGGGAAGAAGAAGTTCATCTCCGCCGGAGCTTCAGATTCCGGTGTGAGTTGGAACACGATCCGCACCCCATCGACAACCAGTTCCTGGCCGGTGTAGGTGATGTCCTCGGTGGGGGGAATCAGGCCCGGCGGCGAGATCGGAATGGCCTTTCCCAGCCCACAGTCGACATGACCTCGAGGCCCCGGTGGCACCAGCGGGCCGAATTGGTACAGAGCTCGGCGGGTCATGGCAAAGCCGGCGATCACGTTCTCGGCGATGGCCTCATGCAAGAAATGTTCGGGAGCGATGATGCGACACCGGCCGGCCGCAACATCGTCGGGGGTGGTGACGCCCAGCACCCCACCGAAATGATCGGTGTGCGAGTGCGTGTAGATCACCGCGGTGACCGGTCGTTCACCCAGCGTGTTGTTCGCCAACGCCAGGCAATCACGGGCGCATCCTTCGACGGTCAGCGGGTCGATGACGATCCACCCGGTCTCTCCCTCAACGAAGGTGATGTTCGAGATGTCGTAGCCGCGCGCCTGCCAGATGCCGGGCGCCACCTCGAACAGCCCATGGATGTTGTTCAACTGCGCCTGACGCCACAGGCTGGGATGCACCGTGTCGGGGTTGGGTGCCCCCTGCTCGATGAAGTCGTACTTCGCCACATCCCACGCAACGCCCCACGCACCTTCGATCTGGCCGGTGGGGTGCTGAGCCAACAGGCCGCGGCTGGCGCGCTCGAAATCGGCTGGATCCATGCCAAGGTCGCGTGGCGTGTTGTGAGCACGCGTGAACTCGGTGGCATCGTTCGGCAGGCCGTTCATGGCCCCAGCATTGCCGCTCGGCCTCGGACATCACGACCCGCATCGATTGCGGCCAGCGAACTTCCACGGGTGCTAGACACGTCAGATATGGCGCAACGGGCGATGTCGTGGTCGGTCAATCTGATGGCGAAAGCACCGGTGGCCGATGTGGTGGCGGCTGCGGTGATGGCCGAAGAACTCGGGTACGACCGGTGCTGGGTGTTTGACGAGGGGTTGATGACCCGCGATGTATTCGTCACGTTGACCGCCATCGCCGGAGCCACATCGCGCATCGGCATCGGATCGGCATCGGCCCCGGGATCACAAACCCATACGTTCGGCATCCGGGCACGACCGCTGCCGCTATTGCGTCGCTCGATGAGATGAGCGGCGGGCGCGCCTTCCTCGGTGTCGGGCCAGGAGGCGGGCTGGCACTGGGACCGCTCGCTCTCGACCGGGTGCGCCCACTAGCGGCGGTGGCCGACACGGTGGCTGCATGTCGGGCGCTGTTCGCGGGAGAGCAGGTGACCATGGAAGGCGCCACGTTCGCGCTGGCCGGCGCTCGTGTGGGATATGCCCGACCCGATATCGAGATCATCGTTGCGGGCCGCAGCCCACGTA
>RFST01000282.1 GCA_009923855.1 Actinomycetota bacterium | reverse complement strand
CGGCCGAAGGTCTCCGGGTCGTACGACACGTCGATACGACGGCGACGTCGTGGGTCGCTGAGGTTTCCGCGGCGTCTCATGGCGTGACCGCCGGTTGTTCGACGCTGCGCTTGCGTTGCTGGAGTCGCCAGCCCACGCCGAGCAGTCGGTCGACGACGTCGTCCACGGTGACTGCGCCCAGCAGGCGCCCACCTTCGTCGAGAACCGGCAGCGCCAACATATTGTAATAGGCGAACTGTTCGTGCACCTCACGCTCGGGTGTGTCGGGGTTGGCCACTGCCACTTGGCGGATGCATCGACCGAGTTCCATACCGGGTGGTTCACGCAGCAGACGTTGAGCGAACACCACTCCGAGGTAGCGACCGGTTGGCGGACGGAATGGCGCCTGGCAGATGAACACCTGTCCAGCGATCGACTGTGACCAGTCGGGGTTGCGTAGTTCGGCCAGCGCCTCGGCCACCGTGGTATCGGGCCCGCAGATGATGATCTCCGGCGTCATCAAACCACCGGCGGTGCGATCGCCATACGACAACAGCCGTGTCAGCACCTCGGCTTCGTCGTCGTCCATCGCATCGAGCACGGCGCGGCGCTGCTGATCAGGCATTTCACCGAGCAGGTCGGTGAGGTCGTCATATTCCATCTCGTCGAGCACGCCGAGCAGGCGATCAAGGTCGAGGCCTTCGATCAGACGTAACTGCTCATCTTCTGGGAGTTCTTCGAGCAGGTCGGCGAGGCGTTCGTCATCCATTGCTTCGGCGAGCTGTCGCCGCTGAGCCATGGGCAGCGCCCGCACCACACCGGCCACATCAGAGGGGTGCATGTCACGGAGGCGTGCGGCTTCGGCCGCCATGGCGGTGGGGGCCGAGAACAGGTGACCGACCTCACGCCAGTTCACGAGGCGATGGGTGGTGCGCCGCCCAATGCTGGATCGTGCGGCCAGACGCACGGTGGCTACCTCCCACCACCGAGTGCGACCGTCACCGTTCTCGCTGAGACCGACATCGCTCACACGTTCGGTGCCCACGTGACGATCGAGTAGCTCAGCGCCGATCAGCGTTTCCCCGGGCCGCCGTTTGAACGGGTTCAAGTCGAGGTCCCAGCTGCGCAACTGAGCTCCGTCGGCGTCGAGGTCACCGATGCGGGCCGCGTTCACGAAGATGCGGCGCCGCTGACTGGTGGCCACAAACCCCACGACGCGTGGGGCGTGACCAGGGCGGCCGGGTACCACCACGATGTCGTTTACCTTGCCGATTTCGGCACCACCGGCGTCGAGCAATGGCAGACGCATCACGCGATAGGCGTAGATGACTTCTGCCGTCATGGCTCGCAGGCTACTCCTCGGGCCTGTGTGGCCCGGGTGACACACCGACGCGCACGAGTCGCAGCGGCGTGTGACGTCTAGATGGCGGCGATCTCCACGAGGGTGTCGTAGAACGCGGCACCCTCACCCCAGTCGGTCAAGGTGTTGTTGGTCAGATCGTTCGCCGTGCGTCCATCGGGGTGCTGATGTGCCCACCACCCCCACGGGATCGACACCACCCCTGGTTGCAGTCGGGTGCTGACGCGCACGGGCAGGCGCAACTCGGCGCGGTCGTTGAATACCCGCGCGGTGTCACCATCGCCCAGGCCG
>RFST01000281.1 GCA_009923855.1 Actinomycetota bacterium | reverse complement strand
TACGTGTTGATGTTCGTCCCGAACGAGAGCATCTCCGGATTTGTCCACGAAGCCGATCCGACCTTGATCGACTGGGCACTCGAACGCAAGGTAGTGCTGTGCTCACCGCTCACGCTCTACGCGTTCCTCGTCGTGATTCGTCAGGCAACGGACAGTTTCCACACCGAACGAACGGCTGCCGAGATCATGCAGCAGATCAACAAGTTCTCCAAGGAATTTGAGAACTACACCGCGGCAGTCGACAAGGTCCGGACGTCGTTTCAGAAACTTGATGGCGACCTCGGGGCCATCGCCACGGAGGGCACGCGATTCCGCAAACTACGAGTCCCGATTCGCGACATCGAAAAGTTGCGACGTCGCCAGGGAGTACCCGAACTCGATGTCAACGCTGAGGCTCTCGCAACCGCTGACCCCACCGACGACGACATGGTCTGACATATCAGCAATCTCTGCCTCGATCTCCACGCGCTAAGCCGTGACGTAGTGTCGAGATATGGCCAACAACCCTGATGCACCGTGGGCAGGCGATGCGTGTTCGCTGGTCGATGAGTTCCGCGCGGGGCGTCGTTCACCACTGGAAGAAACCGTCGCGACTCTGGCCGCGATCGAGGCTGACCCGTTCAACTGTGTGTCGTTCGTCGATGCCGACGGCGCCCTCGACGCGGCTCGCCGTGCCGATGTCGCACTCCCGTTCGGTGGCGTGCCGTTCCTGGTGAAAGAACTCGACCAGGTCGCCGGCTGGCCTGACACCGCAGCATCGGTCCCCTTTGCCGACCGTGTGGCCACCGGCACCACAACCAATGGCGGACGCATCCGTGATCGTGGTGGCGCCACGATGGTGGGGCTGTCGACCGCCAGCGAATTTGGTGGTGTGAACGTGACCCGTACCGAACTAAACGGGGTCACCCGCAACCCGTGGGAACTCACCCGCACACCGGGCGGGTCATCGGGTGGTGCAGCCGCGGCTGTCGCCGGTGGCATTGTCACCATCGCCACCGCTGGCGACGGCGGAGGGTCAATTCGCATCCCCGCCGGGTTCACCAACCTTGTTGGTCTGAAAGCCACCTTCGGTCGTATCCCACGCTCACCCGGTGCCCGATACGGGAACCTCACCGTGAACCATGGCTGTGTGTCACGCTCGGTACGCGACACCGCACGATGGTTCGATGTGGCCAATGGTCACGACCCGCGTGACCCATTGTCGCTGCCACGGGTCGGGGGCTGGGAAGCTGGTCTCGGCACTCTCGGTGATGCACTGGCGGGCCTGCGCGTCGCAGTTGTCAGCGACTGGGGTGGCGCCACCGTGTCGCCGATCATGTGGGACCACCTCCTCGGTGTGGCACATGAACTCATTGCCGATACCGCGATGGTTCCCGTCGATGATGTCGATACCCATCTGCCCCGCATGGGAGCCGCATGGTCGATCTCCGGGATGATCTCCATTCGCTCCGCGCTCGGTGACATGTGGCCAGACTGCGCCGACCAACTCACCCCGGAAATCCGCGCCGGGTTGGAACTGACCGAGGGCCGCTACGGCGCCGATGCCCGCGACCGCATCGAACGTCGCCGATGCGAGCTGAACGAAGCAATGGCACGCATTTTCGACCCGGCCGACGGTGTGGACCTCGTG
>RFST01000029.1 GCA_009923855.1 Actinomycetota bacterium | reverse complement strand
GTGGCCAAGACCTATGCGATGACCGGGTGGCGGGTTGGTTGGATGGTCGGCCCGAACGATGTCATCTCGGCAGCCGCGAACTTCCAGAGCCATGCCACCTCGAACGTGTCGAATGTGGCCCAGCGCGCCGCTCTCGCCGCGGTGGCTGGTCCTCTTGATGAGGTGTTTGCAATGCGCACCGCATTCGAACGGCGCGGAACGGCTATGCACGCAATGCTGAACGACATCCCCGGGGTCACCTGCGGCGCTCCCGAGGGTGCCTTCTACTGCTTCCCGAATATCAGTGGACTCTTCGGTGTGGATCTCGGCGGTCGTCGCGCAGCAAACGGGCTCGAACTCGCTGATCTGATCCTCACCGAGGCGAACGTGGCGTTCGTTCCCGGAGAGGCATTCGGCGCACCGGGATATGCCCGGTTCTCATTTGCGCTCGGCGACGACGACATCGCGACCGGGCTGGGGCGAATCGCCGACCTGGTCAGCTGACCTCAGGTGGTGGGTCGGCGCACCACGCGGTCGATCCCCAGCACCGCGAGAGCCGCACCCACGCCCAACAGCACGGTGAGCAACACCTGGTGATCGGGTGTGCCGAGGTCGGTGGTGGCCGTGCCACCTGGCCACGGCCACAACACGCGGAGCGAACCGATCATCAGGCCCACCATCGCGGCCAGCACCATGTCGTGGTGATCGGCCAACAGCTTGTTCAGCACTGTGGAGAACACGCCGAGACCGACCGCACAGCCAGCCGCGGTAGCGGCCAGCGCCACCACATCCCGATCGTTGACGGCACCGAGGACTTCGGTGTACATCCCAATCATCACCAACAGGAACGATCCTGAGACCCCGGGAAGAATCATCGCGCAGATGGCGACGGCACCGGCCAGGGTGAACACCCACCACGGTCGGGTCACGATCTCGTCGCCGGTGGCCTCGGTTGCGGATCGGAGGCCGAGTAGCGCGAATGTGGCGATGGCGACGATGGCGGCCATGGCGATGCGATCTCGTCCGACGCTGTGCACCTCTCGCCACGCCACCGTGGTCGACGCGGCGACGAGGCCGAAGAACACGCCGGCAGTCGGTACCGGATGGTTGTGGAGGAGGTCTTCGAGAAGAGCGGACAACGCGGCGATCGCGCAGAGCACCCCGGCGAGCAGCGAACCCAGCCAGAGCCACTCGATATCGCCGAGGCGATGCCGCGCCGCGCTGGTCCGCCCACGAACGAGGTCACGCACCGCATTGGCGGCGGCTCCGATGTTTGCAAGCAGCCGTTCATAGATGCCGAGAACCAAGGCGACGGTGCCACCCGACACCCCGGGCACGATGTCGGCCGAGCCCATCGCAAAACCGCGCGCGAACTGGGAGGGGGCATCGCGCAGAGGCACGCTGCGAGGCTACTCGTCTCAGGTGGCGGGCACCCGGACGTCGAGAATCCAGCCGTCGACGATCTCCATGTCGGTGATCGCTGTGGCTGGTGGCAGCGTCACCGCGTCGGTGGTGCCGAGGTGCAGCGGCTCGTCAGAGGTTGCGATATGGATGATGGCTGTCCCGTCCATCACGAACATGAAACGGAACTCCAGCGGTGTGCGGGTGACGGCGATGGCCGTGTCGTCGGCTGTCAGCCGTTCAACATGGACGAGGCCGTCGGTGGCATCAGCGATCGCGGTCGGCTCTGCTGCCACCCCCGCACAGTCCCATCCAACGGTGGCTCTGTCACCGGGCCGGTCGAACACGAATTGTTGACCGCTCCACCGTCGCTGCGGGTCACCGGTGCCATTGGGCAGCGCCATCTGGTGATCCATTTCGGTGAGATGATCCGCGGGTGCGCCGACTTCCACGATCTCGAAGTCGCCCTCGGTGGCAAGGACACGATGGCGAATGTGTGGCGGTTGCAGAACGACGTCACCCGCTCTCATCCAGAAGGGGTCTCCTTGGTCCTCGTAGACCACGTGCACGGCACCCCGCCGCACCGCGAGAAACTGAAAGCGAACATCGTGGTGATGAACGCTGTCGGGCACCTCGCCCGCGGTCGGCACGCGAATATGGGAGGCGATGAACCGCCCATACCAGCGGTCGGGGATGAGGTCGCGGTACCCCATCTGGGCGCGGCCCACATGCCAGGCGTGCGCGTCGTTGCCGCGTGCTACGTGGAGTGGTGTGCGTCGCAACAACGTGCGGCGCCCGCTGGTGCTGGTCATCATTGCCGCGGCCGGGTCATCGGCGGGCCGAATCCACACGAGGTGGTCACCAGCGGAGGTGCGTTGGGCGATCTCGGTGCTCAGATCTGCGGTGTCGACGATGTCATCAGCACCGGGGCGAACCATGGCAGAACCGTGATCAGTAGTCGATGCCACGCTTGGCTCGGATGCCCTGCTGGTAGGCGTGCTTCACTTCGCGCATCTCGGTCACGGTGTCGGCGATATCGATCAGTACCTGCGGGGCATCGCGACCGGTCACCACCACGTTGACGTGATCGGGCCGGTTGGCCAAGGTGGAGACCACTTCGTCGATATCCACCCACGACCATGTGCACAGGTAGGTGAGCTCGTCGAGGATGACCAGGCGATGCTCGCCGGCTTCGATGAGGGCCTTTGCTCGCCCCCAGCCTTCAGCGGCATGCGCGCGGTCCTGCTCAAGGTTGTTGGAGTCCCAGGTGAAGCCGTCGCCAAATGAGTTCCAGTCGACGCCGAGTTGAACGCCCATCTGTTCTTCGCCGACTTTCCAGTCGCCGCTCTTGATGAACTGCACGACGGCAACTTTCCAGTCCAGAGCGAGTGCTCGCAGCATCACACCGAAGGCGGAAGAACTCTTTCCCTTTCCATCACCGGTGTGGACCAGTAACAACGAGGTGGCGGAGCGCAAACCGTCAGGACGTGGATCGTCGGTCAACGGTTCGGCATCGGGGGACTGCTCGGGGGACATGCGCCACCGAGCATAGGGTCCCGTCGGCATCGGTGCCCGGTTGTGTCCATCGCCTACGGTGCACTCGTGATGGCCGACCGTGATCTACGCCGCGACCTCGACGGTGTTGCTGGGGCACACACCCGCCTTCTGCAGCGCCTGCACGCCGCGGTGGAGGCCTCGCCCCGGTTGCTCGATCCGGCACGAATGAGTCGCTGTCAGGGGTGGACGGTGGGCCATGTGCTGACCCATCTCGCACGGAACGCTGACAGCCATGTGGACATGATCGAGGGTCGCCCGCAGTATCGCGATGCCGCCACCCGCAATCACGACATCGAGACAGGGGCATCGCGTGGGATCGACGCACTCCTCGACGACGTCACCGCGGCATCTGCCCGGTTGGAAGCGGCCTGGGCTGCGTGCGCGTCGTGGGATGTCACGGTGATGACCGCATCGGGGCCTCGCCCCGCGCGTCAGGCGCTGCTGTTGCGTTGGCGTGAAGTGGAGTGGCATACGGTCGATCTCGATATCGGGGTGGAGAGTGATCACATCGATGCCGACTATCTCCGCGTCGAGCTGTACCTCCAAGAGATCATGTGGCGGTCGCGGCACACCATTGGCCTGACGGGGTTGCCGAAAGAGCTCTTGGCCGAACCCCCACACCTGCGCGCAGCGTGGTTTCTCGGGCGGTACGCACCGCCCACGCTGAGCCACCTCAGCTCCATGTGAGCGATGCCGTTGTCGTCACACGGGCGACGTAGGTCGACAGATGGAGGTCATTGTCGATCACCCGGTCCACATCGGCGAGTGCTCGATCGCGTTGGTCCACGTCCTCTGCTGCATCGGCACGCTGCAGGGCAGTAGCGAGCGACGACCAGCGTGCGACGGGTACGGCGGCGAGACCGACGCGTGCTCTGACCTCGGGACGATCGACGAGGATGCGGACAATGCTTACGGTGGTGGCGTCGACTCCCTCGAGCGGAACGGTGATCACCGATCGGTCGAGGGTGGGGATGCTTGCCTCGAGCAGGGGCAGGGTTGTGTGAATGGCGAATTCAAGCGGTCGAGTGCCGCGGTGCGGACCACCATCGCGGCCAGATCGAGGCGTTGGTCCGCAAGAGCTGTGGCATACACAGCGGCCAAGGCGTCATCGACGGTGCTGCGGTCGAGGCGCTCGGTGGTCAACAGGGTCGACATGACGTGTCCCATGGTGGCGAGCTGGGCAGCGACATCGGGTCGGTGTCGTATCTCATCGAGTGCCGCGTGGACCGCGTCGAACACGGTGGGGGCATGGTTGCCCCCGGTCGCGGTGTGCACCCAGATGACGGCGCGCAGTCGTTCGAGCAGCGAGCGGTCGTCGAGGGTGGCCACATCCACCTGCGTGATGCCACGACGTGCAGCGAGATCGATGAGCTCATCTGGAATCGGGGCGATGGCGGTCATTGCATCGCTGGCGAGAATCGCCTCAATCGAGCTGCGGAAGTGGGTCTCGAGCGTGTGTTGCAACCGGGTGAGTGCCCCCACATCTGGGGTGATGACCCCATCGGGTAGATGCACGGCATCGATGCCACTGGCGAACATCGCACATCGCTCGGATGCGTCGGTGACGAGAGCCCGCAACCGCTCCAGGCCTGCAGGCGAATAACCGAGGTAGCCGACCATGAACGATGCCTCACCATGGGGCGAGCGTGCCGGTGATGATCGCGTGGGCGGCAGCGCACCGATGGCTCGCCATGCGTAAGTCGTCGCGCAGGGTCTCTATGGCCATGCGGTCTCGGGCTAGTAGTGCCAGACAGCGATAGGCAACCGGCCCCGACCACACATCGGTGTCTCCGCACCGAGCAATGTCGGCAAGGACGTCCGCGAGAGATGCGCCGTGTGGGTGGTCGGCGAGACGTTCGAATTCAACAGAGGCGCGGCTCCAGAGGTCGGTCATGGCGGCGGTGGCGACCGTGACATGTCGTGGCCGGAAGGCTCCGGAGGGCGATCAACGGAGAAGATCGAAGGTCACGTCGCGGTGTTCGAGGCCGGTCGTGTCATCGATGTAGACGTCGCCAACGGCCAGGAAGCCTCGGTGTAGGTAGAAGCGCTCGGCGGTGACTCGTGCTCGTGCCCACACATATGCCGCACCGGCGGCACGGGCGCGCTCGCACCCCGCAGCCAGTAGTTCGTCGCCGAGACCACGCCCCTGAAGGTCCGTTGCGGTGGCCATGGATCGCAACTGCACACCGCCCGGTCGCGCAGCATGATCACGGCGGTACCAACTCGAGATCGACATCACCCGCCCGCTGCCGTCGCGGACTCCGAGATGCATGGTGTCTGGTCGTTCATCGCCATCGAATTCGACGGTGGCCCGTGCATCGTCGTTGCGGAGAACTGAGCGACGCAGATCGTGGGTGTCGCCGGCGCGAAGATCGACGATCTCGAGTAGCGACCCGGTCGGCCCCAGCCGGTGGACCTGGCGGGCAATCTGATGGGCCTCGTCATGGTCGTGGGTGACCCAAATCGTCGTGATCGCGAGATCGGACAGAATCACCGAGAGGTCGCGGAGCAAGCGATCGTGCAGAGACCGGTCGAGACCCGATAGAGGCTCGTCGGCCATCAGCAGCCGAGGTGCTGGCGCGATCGCGCGCGCCACGGCCACCCGTTGTGCCTCGCCCCCCGACAGTTCGGTGACCGGCCGGTGGCCCTTGTCGGAAAGACCGACGAGGTCGAGGAGATCGCCGACGCGGCGACGGCGATCCGCGCGCGACCACTTAGCTCGTCGCAGCCCGTAGGCGATGTTGTCGGCCACATTGAGGTGATCGAAGAGTTGACCATCTTGGAACACCATCGCGACACGTCGTCGGTGCACCGGCACATCGGTGATGTCGACACCGTCGACGGTGATCGTGCCCGAGGTCGGATGCAACAGCCCACACACCGCACGCAGCAGGGTGGACTTGCCGCTCCCGGATGCTCCGAGCACAGCGGCAACGGTGCCACCGGGGACATCGAGGCGCAGTTGTCGCAGAACCGAGACATCGCCGCGGGTCACCGACAGGTTGGCAATATGAAGGTCACCCGGCGCGCTCACCACATGATCATCGTGTGGCATCGTCGTCCCCTCGGTCGATCCCGAGAACCAGGATCACAGTGACGACAGCGAGGAGCACCGCCAGGGCATGCCCGCGCGCTACGAAGTCCCCACCGGTGCGTGCCAGCAGTCGTTCGATCACGATCGGCAGTGTTTCGCCACCGGTACGTGACAACAAACTGGTTGCACCGAACTCACCGACAGACACCGCGGCAGCCAGACCGGTTGCCGCGAGCACCGGTCGCCGCAGCGCCGGAAGAACTGCGCTGCACCATGCACGCAGCGGCCCAGCACCGAGTGTGGATGCCGCAGCGACTCGGTCCGCTGAGATCGAGCGCGCGGCGCCGATGGTGGACCGCACCACGAACGGCGTGGCGACAAGTGCTTGGCCGAGCGGCACCATGAACCATGAGGCTCTCCAGTCCACCGGTGAGGAGTCGAAGGTGACCACGAGACCGAGCCCGATCGTCACCGCCGACAACGCGAGGGGAATCATCAACGCGCCATCGAGCAGTGCCCCGATCCGCGACGAACCAACCACCGCGGCAACGGCGAGCACGCCGATCGTCACAGCGATCGTCGTTGCCACAGCGGCGGTGCCGAGGGTGCGCAGAGCTGCAGCACCTGGATCCAGGCCAAGGCGAAGGCCCGGTCGGACCTCGTCGTCGAACATCGATGCCCACGCCGACCAGGTCACACCGTCGGCCGTGCGCACCGACCCGACGACGAGAGCGACGAAGGGTGCCGCACATACGACTGCCAAGGCAGCGACTGCCACGCGTCCCAGTGCGGGCGGAGGTCCAACTGGTCGGGTGCGGTGTGATGAGGTGACGCGGCGGCCAGCGAGGGCGTTGCCCACCATCACCGCGGCGGCGAGCGTGACGAGTTGTGCCAACGACAAGACGATGGCGCTGTCGACCCGACCCAGTTGGATGGCCTGACGCCAAATCTCCACTTCGATCGTCGATGTTGAAATGTCGCCGAGGACCCGCACCACTCCGAAACTTGTGGCGTTGAACAAGAACACGATGGTGGCCGCCGCGATGACTGCCGGCCGGATGTGCGGCCACGTGACGGTTCGTGCCACCGCGATCGGTGACGCACCCAATGTGCGCGCAGCCGCTTCGCGTTCGACCGGTGGGGATGCTGCGCCAACGGTTCGTACCACCACCGCGAGGTTGAACACGGTGTGGGCGACCACGATGGCGAACAGACCCCGGTTGAGGCCATCGGGCAGGAGGGTCCGCACGCCAGCAGCGAGGACCACCGTTGGCATCACGAACACTGCGGTCAACCCTGCGAGCAGTGCGCGACGCCCGCGAAATCGATAGCGAGCGATGACGAGCGCAGGCCCCACCCCGATCACCACCGTGACCGCTGTGCTGATCACCGCCTGCACCACGGTGAAGCGCGCCACCTCGAGGGTGCGTTGTGCGGTGAGGACATCGATGACCGCTGAGGTTCGACCCGCTCGGATGGTCAGTTCGACCATCGGCCAGATGATGAACACCGCGATGGCGGCGGCCGGCACGATGCCGGCCGCGATACGCCATCGGGAGGGAAGCGCTGCTGTGTTCAGGCGTCGACCAATCTGATCCAGGTATCGACCCAGTCGGCCCGGCGCTGCTCGATGATGGCGGGGTCGAGACTTGCCGGTGAGTCAGGAACCACGGCAAAGCGTTCGAACACCGGATCGAGCTCAACATCTGGATGCACCGGGAACACGTACAGGTCGTTGGCGACGTGGCGTTGGAATTCCTCGGACACCAAGAAGTCGACGAGGCGGCCTGCTAGTTCAGGTGTATCGGTGCCATCGAGCACACCGGCGAATTCGACCTGCCGATAGCAGGTGTCGGCGATCACGCCGGTCGGTGCGGTGTCGGCATCGGGGTTCTCGCCGAAGAGCACTTCATAGGGAGGGCTCGAGCCGTAACTGACCACAAGTGGTCGGTCGCCGCCGGCGCGAGTGAACGCCCCGTAGTACGCGCCGTCCCAGTCGTCGGTCACCGCCACATCGTTGGCCACAAGGCTGGTCCAGTAGGCCTCCCAATCGTCGCCGTACCGATCGATGGTGGCGAGCATGAACGCCAGTCCCGGTGAGGAACTGGCCGGATTCTGCACGACGAGATGCCCGGAATACGTCGGGTCGGCAAGTGCGGCAAGGTCGCTCGGCGGCGCGATGGCACGCTCGTCGTACCAGGCGGCGTCGTAATTGACGCATACGTCACCGAAATCGACGGGGGTGACGAGATCATCGACGATCAACGAGGTGAGTGATGAATCGATTCGGTCACGTTCGCTCGCCACGTGCGGAGCGAAGATCTCGGCCTCGACGGCGCGCGACAGCAGGTTGTTGTCGATACCCCACATGACATCTCCCTCGGGATTGCCTGCGGTGAGGGCGGCCTTGGTCAACATGGTGCCGGTATCGCCAGCCACCAGGATCTCCACGGTCACCCCCTCTCGCGCTGCGAAGGCATCGAGCGCGTCGTTCACGCCGGTGCCCTCCACCGGGAACGACGAATAGGTCACCAGGGTCACGGTCTCGGCCTCTGGGCCATCGTCTCCGCAGGCAACTGCGGTGGCCGCCAGTGCAGCGATGCCGCCAATGGCCAATGTGCGTGACACGCGGTGGTGTCGAATCGGGTTCATGTTGGTACCTCCGTAAAGATGCAGAGTGTCCCGGTGGACAGCGACACATCGACGGCACCGGTCACGATGTTGCTCACACCGAGATCGGACAGCGCCGGAATGGTCACACCATCCAGTGGCCACTGGGTGCCGGTGAGGTGCACTCCAGTGCAGTCATCGGTGAGTGGTACCAACGACAGCGTCGTGCCCTCCGGGGGATGGATGGTGGTGCGGTCGGGTCCGCGCAGCACCCGGATCCGTTGGCACCCCCATCGCACCTCCAGATGCGGCACATCGATCAGTGCCGGATCACGGAGAGCGCCGAGTGCGCCGAGGGTGTGATCGAGACGGTCACCAATTCCGGTGACCAGCACGATCCGATCCGGTACCAGTTCGGCTGCACGTCGCAGAGCGAGTCGTGTGTCGGTGGCATCTTTATCGGCGGGGTATGGGTCGATCGTGCAGTTGCGTTCGGCCCAGCGTCGGCCGCGCGCCGACACCGAGTCGAGATCACCAACAAGCAGATCCGGGTCGAGTCCGGCGCGACGCGCATGGTCGAGTCCTGAATCTGCTGCGATGACGTGGCACGACCCAGCGTCGAGGTCGGCGATCACCTCGCGGGTGATCGGTCCGGCCCCGGTCACGACAATCACCGTGAGGTCGTCATCGGTGGTGTGTGAATCGTGCGCCATATCTCCCTCCGCCGGCATTACCCGGATCAGGTTCTCGGGTCGGTGGCCCCGGCCACCCTCTCAGCCCGCCGTTGGCGCGGGCTCCCCGGTTGTGTCAGTGCATAGGTTAGCCCTGCGTGATACTCATGCTCTACCGAGCAGGCGATCGAGTGCCGCGGCAGTGTCGCCGCTGTCGGGTTCGTCGACAGCGGCGAGTCGACTCAGATAGGTGATCGCCACCTCGTCGGCTTCGATCGCGCCGCCATCGGTGGCGACGGGAAGATCGGTCTTGTCGCCGTACGCGACCTTGACGCGGTAGCTATCGCTTTGGCCTTCGATTGGGAGGAGTTCAGCGGTGGCCATTGTGCGAATGGGCCGATTCGCGACCTCGGTGCGTCGCCATCCGGCCATGTCGGCAACGGGCATATCCGGAACGTTGATGTTGACCACGACGGGGTCCGCTGGCAATCCGCTGGCGAGAAAGCCGCCAACGAAGCAGTCGGCCACCTCGGCCGCAGAGTCCCAGTTCTGGTCTTTGATCATGTCGTCCCAGCCCTGGCCGAGGACGCCCCATCCGGTCACCGCCTGCGAGACGGCGATACCGCTGATCCCGCCGTTGCGGGCCGTGAGGCAGGCGCCGATAGTGCCCGAGTGATACACGGACCAGCCGACGTTGGCACCGGGATTGATGCCCGACACCACGAGGTCGAAGGGGCCACCGAAGGCCCCGAGTCGCGCGAAGTACACACACAGTGCGGGCGCGCCGTTCACCGCCCATGCGGTGTCGATGCCGTCGAGATGGACACGGTGTGCTTCGGGGGTGATGCGGTACAGGGCGCCGAGGGCAGCCCCAGCGCCGGAGAACTCTCGGTCGGGGGCGACCACGGTCACCTCCCCGTGTTTGGTCATCGCCTGCGCGAGTCGGTGGAGCCCCACCGACGAGATGCCGTCATCGTTGGTCACAAGGATCCTCACATGGCCATCATCGCATGCGGGCTGCTCAAGTCGGTCGTCCACTCGCTGTTCACCTGCGCGTGCGATCACCGCAGCGACCTAGATCGGTGAGCATTCAACGGGTGCGTGAGGTCCACAGCACGAGGCCGAGTCCGCCGATGACCAATGCCATGCCGGGAATCTGCCCGATAGCCACCGCCTCATCGATCAGCAGCCACGCCCAGAATGTGGAGAATGCGGGCTGGCTCGTTTGCACCAGGCCAATCGTGGCGATCGGCACTGATCGTTGGGCAAAGACCAGCAGACCGTGGGCTGCCATGCCGGTCAGCACCGCCAAAATGCCGATCGACGCCCATGTGGTTCCGGTGTCGGGCCAGATATCGCCGCGCGCGGTGATCAACGCGACCGGTGTGGCCGTGATGACCGCTACCGGCATCAGAATCGACATGAAGTCGGCCACGCCGACTCCCGCGAAGCGCGCGCGTTTGGTACCGACGAGGTAGCCGAGAAACGCAACCAGGGCAACCACGACCAGCAGGTCACCGCTGAGGCTCGCGTCGCCGTTGGATGGTCCGGCGGCCAACACGATGACGAGGCCGATGAAGCTCAGTGCTGCCCATCGCAGTGAGCGCCAGTTGGGACGTTCGCCGAACAGAACCACGCCAAGCGGTGCGAGCAGCACCGGTGACAAGGCCATGATGAATTCACTGTGCGCCACGCTGGTGCGGGTGACGGCGGTGAACAGCACCGAGATGTTGATGCCGAACGACAATGCCGCGGGAGTCACCAGCGCCCAGGTGCGACGATCGGGAAGCGGGGTGCCCCGCCACCGTCGCCGACACCACAGCAGTGCCCACCAGATCACGGTCGACACCACCAACCGCCACCATGCGATGACTGCCCCCGATGTGCCGGGCCACTTGATCACTGAGTAGCTGATTGCAAAACAGGTGACGGCGCCCAGCACGGCCATGAGACCGAGTCGGCGGGCCGCGGCCTCAGACGCACGTGGTGCTGATGACGCGCCCGGTGGCAGGTCGGTTGCTCCTGACTCAGTTGCCACCGATGGCCGTCCAGGCGTCGGCGACGGCGCGGTCGCCAACGATGTCAACCTCGCCCGCCACGGCATGACGGCCCCACATCGTTAGCCAGAGGTCACGCGCTGTTCCGCGGATGGCGGCATCCCCCTTGGCGTGTTCACGCACGAGGTCCACACCGTCGGGTCCGGGGGTGAGCAACCACTCGCCAGCGGTGTCGGTGCAGTGGAGGTGGAGACTTCCCGATGGCGCGGTCGCACGTCCGGAGTTGAGTAGGCGCGTGAGTATGACGTCGAGATACTCATCGATCCCGTCGGCCGCGATGGCAGCGGTCACCGTCGGCGTTCGCCCGAGCGCAACCGCAGCATCGATTGCATGCATCTGGGTTTCGTGTGCCATCCGCCGCGGCCAAAAATCGGTGGTCTGTTCGGCGGGGAAGGGGTGCCATGTTGGTGCGCCGGGTGATAGCGCATCCATGGTGGTGACCACCGCGGCTGCGCCATCGGTGAACCATCCGGCGAGATCGGTGTCGGCGATGTCGGCGGCGGGAGGCTGTACGACATCGAATGGCGTGGGTGCAGCAGCTGTCATCGCGGCAGTTGCCCACCGATGCACGGTGCCGAGGTGGCGGATGAGGTCGCCGATCACCCAGCCGGGGCAGGTGGGGACGGGTGTTCTGAGAGAGCCCAACGCTGCGAGGACCTGGGCGTTTGCCTCGCGCGTCGTTTCGATGAGCGCGGGTGTGTCCACGGAGGTGTTGGAGGGGTCGACCGTCATGTGGGTCGACGGTAGCCTGTGCACATGGGTCCGTTCGACGAGTCCGCCTCTGGAGCCGCCGACACCGGTGCCGATGAGGCCACCACATCTGACACGATCATCGAGATCACGCCCGGTGCGCTCGAGGTGATCACCGGTCTGCGCGCCGACGAACCCGATCCGGATGAACTGGGTCTGCGGGTGGCAGTGATTTCGGGGCCCGGTGAGGACTTCCGATACGACCTGTCATTCGAGGCGTTTCTCACCGCTGGGTTCAGCGATGAGGTACGCACGATCGGCGGCCTCAAGGTGATCGTTCCCGCTGACAGCGTTCGCTCGTTGAATGGGGCAACCCTCGATCACACCGAGAGCCAGGGTCTGGTCATCCGCAATCCGAATCGCCCCGAGCCGATGCAGGTTGAGGGTCTTGTCGCCGATGACGAGCTATCCGCGGAGATCGAGGCGATGCTGACCGCTGAGGTCAACCCGGCATTGGCGGCTCACGGTGGTTTCGTGACCTATGTGGGCCACGACGACGACGGGGTGGCGTATCTCACGATGGGTGGCGGCTGCCATGGCTGCTCGATGTCGGCGGCCACGATGATGGACGGCGTGCAGACGATGCTGGTCGAGGGCATCGATGCGGTGACCGCGGTGCGGGACCTCACCGATCACGCGACCGGCTCGAACCCGTTCTACTCCTGAGCGTCGAGCGCGGCCGCGATGTCGGCCCACAGGTCATCGACGTGCTCGAGGCCGACCGACATCCTGATATGGCCGCTGCGAATCCCGATCGCCTTTTGCTCTTCTGGTGAGAGCGACACATGGCTGGTGGTGATGGGTCGGCAGACCAGGGTCTCGGGCCCGCCGAGGGAAGTCGCGCGGCGCACCAGCCGGAGGGCATCGAGGAAACGTTCGGGGTCGTCGCGGACCTCGAGAGCGAGCATCGAGCCGAACCGGCGCAGTTGGGTGACCGCCAGATCGTGCTGGGGGTGACTGTCGAGGCCGGGGTAGTCGACGCCGGCGATACGCGGGTCGTTCGACATCCGCTGGGCCAGCTCCAGTGCGGTTGCACATTGGCGGTCCATCCGTACATCGAGGGTGCGTAACCCGCGCAGGGCGAGCATGGCGTCGAATGGTGATGGAGTGGCGCCGTGCAGCACGCCATATGCCCAGATGCTGTCGAGCAGTTCGCGTTCTCCGGCTACGAGACCCATCGTCACGTCGTTGTGGCCGGCGATGCCTTTGGTGACCGAATGGAGTACCAGGTCGACGCCATGATCAGCTGGCCGTTGGCCGAGGGGAGTGGCGAAGGTGGAGTCCACCATGGTGAATGGGCCGCTGATCGCGCCAACCTCGTCGAGATCGACCAGGTTGAGGCGTGGGTTCGCGGGCGTTTCGGCGATGACGAGCATGGTGCGTCCGGGTCGCACCGCAGCAGCCATTGCGCCGGGGGTGCGACCGTCGACGAATGTGGTCTCGATACCGAGCCGAGCCGCGGGACCACGCAAGAAGGCACTGGTACCGCCGTAGATGTGCTCGGTGGCCACGATGTGGTCGCCGCTGGAACACAGTGCGAGCACCACGCTGGCAAGGGCACCCATTCCCGATGCGAACGCCAGCGAGTCTTCGGTGCCCTCAAGACGAGCGACGGCATCGCAGAAGGCGGTCACTGTCGGGTTCCCGTAGCGCCCGTAGAAACGGTCGGGTCGGTGCCCGGTTGCCAGCGCAGCCAGTTCAGCCTCGCTTGAGGTCTCCCACACTGCTGCGGGCCACAGGGGTGTGGTGAGTGACCCGTCGTTGTGATCTCGACCGCCAGCGATGACGTCGGTGGCCGGTCGCCACTGGTCGTCGGCGCTCATAGCGATCACGGTAGCGGCGCGGACAGCCGACGGAGCACCTCGTCGTGGAGCACGCCATTCGTGGAGATCGCTGTGGGTGACCGGTGGGTGGCCACCCCGTCGACATCGCTCAGGTGGCCACCGGCAGCGGTCACGATTAGTCGGGGTGCGGCCACGTCGTAGGGCTGGAGGCCAACGGCATCCACGGCGACGTCGAGCGCGCCCTCGGCAACGAGGCAGTGCTGCCAGAAATCGCCGAGCGCTCGGCTACGTCGCGCGGTGAGCATCAACTCCCACAGGGCGTGGCTGCGACCGAGTTCAGCCCACCCATCGTTGACGGTGACGCTCACCTGGGCATCGGCAAGGTCGTTCACCTGCGAGACGGCGCACCGGCGCTCTGAGCCGTCGGGCCCCCGAGCGCGGGTACCCATGGCGGTGGTCGCCCACCAGCGTCGCCCCAGTGCGGGTGCGGAGATCACGGCGACCGCGGGTTCGTCGTCGACTTCGAGCGCGATCAAGGTGGCCCAGATGGGAATGCCGCGGGCGAACCCGGAGGTCCCGTCGATGGGGTCGATCACCCATCGACGCCGACGGTCACCCACCACTTCGGCCTCCTCCTCGCCGAGGATGCTGTCGTCGGGGCGCGCACGGGCAAGCAGCTCACGTGCCGTACGTTCAGCCTCGCGATCAGCGTCGGTGACCTCGGTGTTGTCGTGTTTGTGGGCCACGCTGAAGGAACGATCGGTGAAATGCCCAAAGGTGATCGCGTCGCAACGATCAGCGATATCCATCGCCACGCCCAGGTCGTCCGCTGTGGTCATGGCGTCATCCATCGCTGGGTGTTCCACCGAAATCGGGCCGTCGTTTCTCGACCAGTGCAGCGTGGCCTTCGGCAGCATCGGCGCCCAAGAAGTCGAGCATCTCGTAGGCGAGCGACGCCTCGAAAGCGGGCAGTGATTGGCGCAGCCAGTGGTTCAATGCTCGCTTTGTGAATTGTGTGGCGTGACGCGGGCCGCGGGCCAGGCGGTGAGCGATATCGAGCGCGGTGGGCAGCACCTCCTCGGCGGCGACAGCGCGCGACACAAGACCGATGCGTTCGGCTTCGGCACCGTCGAGGAAGTCAGCGGTCATGAGGTAGTACTTGGCCTTGGCCATTCCGCACAGCAACGGCCAGATTGCGACGGCGTGGTCACC
>RFST01000280.1 GCA_009923855.1 Actinomycetota bacterium | reverse complement strand
GAGCGACCGATGCACCTCGGTTGACCCGTGAACACATCGTGTGGGCGGCGGTGGCTGGGTTCTTCCTGCACGGCGTGTACCTCGGCGGCGTGTTCATCGCGTCGAGTTGGAATCTTCCGTCTGGCCTAGCGGCTCTCATCGCCGGATTGCATCCGGTGATCACGTCGGTGGCCGCACTCGTGCTTTTGGGTGAGGGACTCACACGTCGTCAGTGGATCGGTGTCGGGCTCGGTGTAGGGGGAGTGGCGGCCGTGGTCGTCGATCGTCTCGACGCCGGCGTGAGCGGAGTCACGGCTGGTGCCCTTATCGCCATGGCGGTATCGGTGCTCGGTATGTCGGCCGGCACTCTCGTGCAACGCGCGAAGGGTGGCGCGATGCCACTTTTGCGTGGCACGGCGGTGCAGTACGCATCGGCCGCCGTTGCTCTTGGTGTGGGATCGATCGCCTACGAAGGGTTCGACGTCGAGATGACGACCCGGTTCTGGCTGTCACTCACATGGGCAGTCGTGGTGTTGTCGATTGCCGCCGTACTCATCATGTTGTGGCTCCTACAGCGGCAGGTAGCGGCGCGGGTGAGCAGCCTGTTTTTCCTCACGCCTGCGCTCAGCACGGTGGAAGGCGCGATCCTGTTCGGCGAACGTTTGGGCGTGCTCGCGGTGGTCGGTCTGGCCGTCGCTCTCTCGGGCGTCTACCTCACCACCCGTTCGCCCTAACCGATGTAGTGCTTGTCGGCGAGGTCGAGAACCTCGTCGATGATGGCGAGGCCCTGACGCATTTCCTCGTCACTCGTCGTGCACGGCGGCACGACGTGCATGCGGTTGAAGTGGGTGAACGGCCACAGTCCACGAGCCTTGCAGGCACTGACCAACTCGACCATCGGGGCATTGGCCTCACCGGCGGCGTTGAAGGGTACGAGCGGCTCGCGCGTCGTGCGATCTTTCACGAGTTCGATGGCCCAGAACACGCCGAGGCCGCGCACGTCGCCGACGCTCGGGTGCTTCTCTTTCAGTTTGGCCAGTTCGGGTCCGATCACGTCACGTCCGAGATGGCGAGCGTGATCGATGATGCCTTCTTCTTCGAAGATGTTGATGCTGGCCACGGCCGAGGCACACGCCAAAGGATGACCGCTGTAGGTGAGGCCACCCGGGAATTGACGCTCTGTGAAGGTGTCGGCGATTCGACGGCTGATGATCACGCCACCGAGGGGCAGATAGCCGGAGTTGACGCCCTTGGCGAAGCAGATGAGGTCGGGGGCCACGTCCCAGGCATCGACGGCGAACCATTCGCCACAACGGCCGAACCCCGACATGACTTCGTCGGCGATGAACACGATGCCGAACTCGTCGCAGATGGCGCGCACACCGTCGAGGTAGCCGGGCGGCGGCACGAGAATTCCGTTGGTGCCGACCACACTCTCGATGAGGATGGCGGCAACAGTCTGCGCACCTTCCACCATGAGCACGTCACGCAAGTGCTGCAGCGCGCGCTGTGACTCTTCGATCTCGTCGCTCGAGTGGAACGCCGAACGGTACGGGTACGGCCCCCAGAATTTCACGATGCCTGGAAGACCAGGCTCGCTCGGCCAACGTCGCGGATCGCCGGTGAGCTGGATCGCTCCACCTGTCGCGCCGTGATAGCTGCGGTAGGTGG
>RFST01000279.1 GCA_009923855.1 Actinomycetota bacterium | reverse complement strand
CCGTGTTGCTCACCGAGGGTGAGACCGTCAACGGTGGTCGACAGAACCGCGTGCTGAATACCAGTGTGCTCATTCCCGCAGCCACCACATTGAAGATTCCAGTGTCGTGTGTGGAGCAGGGCAGATGGAACGACGGTCGCTCTTTCGAACGATCCGGTTGGAAGGCACCACGACGTGTCCGGAGGGCCACCAGCATGGGAGTGGTCGCCAATACCATCGACAATGGAACCAGATTCTCCGATCAGGGACGTGTGTGGACAGCAGTGCACGCTGAACTCACCCGGCTCGAGGCACTGAACACGACGGGTGACCTTGACGCTGCCCGGCGACAGATTCATGCCCGGAACCACGACGTTGGTGCTGCCGTCGACGAATTGATCAGCTTGGGTCCACTACCTGAACAGCGTGGCGTGGTGATCTTCCACGGCGCGCGACTCGTCGCATTTGAGTATTTCGGGACGGCAGAACTTCTGCGCGAGAACTGGGCCGGTCTTATCGGCACTCACATGCTCGAGGCGACCGAGGTGCGCTCGTCGAAGCCGTCGGCCGGTCGTGCTCTGAGCTTCCTCCACCACTTCGCCGAGCGCGACCACGCCACCTCTCCCGGCGTTGGACTTGGCTGGGATGCCGCCCTCCAATCGCGGCGTTACACCGGCCAAGCGTTGGTGTGGGACAGCAGCCTGATCCACGCCTCGGTGTTCGCACTCGCGGCATGATGAGCCTGAGGTACCGTGGCCCATGGGGCTGATCTGGATGATCTTCGGACCGCTGATCGTCCTCGGATTGGTGCGTGTCATGGACTGGTTCGGCGACGACACATCTTCGTCATCGCCATCGTCAGGCCGCAGCACCATGCGGGTCAACGAATCTGACGGTCACAGCCAACACGACAGCACCGCACCTGATTCTCCACCGGGCCACAAACCAGGCTCCTCGTCACCGAGCGCGCGTGGATCCTCACCGGAACGAATCTGGGATGTGGCCGGCGATCCCGACATCGATGACGTGTACACCAGTGCATGGGATGCGTCGGACTACGACGATGGCGGCTGGGACGGCGGCGGCTGGGACGGCGGCGGCGATCCGTCAATGTGAACAGACCGGCAGCACATGTGCGCGTTGCCGCCATGTCGGGTCAGCGGGTGAAGATCTTTCCGCAGCGGCGGCAGGAGAACCACACCTTGAAGTTCTCCGCATGGCGCTGCACGTCGTAACTGCCGCACACAGGGCACCGCGGAAAGTTCGCCAACACCCTGTGGCTCCAGCACCGCTGACGACGTTGCAGTATCGCGTTGCTCATGCCGCGACATAACGCGGTGCCGCGCGCGGTCCGTGACGTCACGGATTCGATGTCCGGTACGCCGGCCATCACATCAATCCGCTGGGAACCCGAGTCGGTCGAGCACCACTTTCGGGGCGATGACGCGCAACCCGAGGATCGCTCTCGAAATACCCACATACAGCAACCTGTCGTCCACCGACTGCGGTGTCGTGCCCGACTCATCGGCGGTTTCGGCATATGGAACGAACACCACCTGGTCGAACTCCGTGCCCTTCGCTCGATGCACGTTCTCGCACATCACACCCGTATGAGTGTCACGGGACCACTCAACCAATCCGAGTTCGTCTCGGAGCCGGTCGCGCACCGTC
>RFST01000278.1 GCA_009923855.1 Actinomycetota bacterium | reverse complement strand
CGCTTGCGTAGTCGCCCGGCAATTGGTCGATGGCCGCCCAGTCAGAAATTACAAAACCATCAAACCCGACATCACCTCGCAAAACATCCGTCAGCAAGTAGTCATGTCCGTGGAGTTTCTCACCGTTCCAGCTGCTGTACGACGGCATCACAGAACCCACATCTCGCGCAACTGCATCAACAAATGGTTCGATGTGAATCTCTGTTAGGACGTCTTCGGAAACGGCGGTGTCCCCTTGATCGATGCCACCAGTGGTTCCGCCGTCACCGACCCAGTGTTTCGCGGTTGCAAGAACCGTGTTCGGAGCCGACAGGTCGTCACCTTGCAGGCCGTCAATGTAGGACGTCATTAGTGACACGAGTGAGGGATCTTCGCCGTAACTCTCGTACGTCCTCCCCCACCGTTCATCGCGAGCGACGCACAAGCACGGCGCAAAATTCCACGGAATTCCAGTGGCATACACCTCTTTAGCCGTGACCTCACCGACGCGTCGGACGAGGTCTGGATTACGCGTCGCACCTAGCCCGATGTTGTGAGGAAAGATCGTGGCCCCCGTCACGTTGCTGTGCCCATGCACCGCATCGACGCCGAATATCATCGGAATTCCAAGCCGGCTATCCAATGCCGCAGCCTGATATTCATCGACCATGTTCGCCCAATCCTCAGGCGTATTCCCGGTTAGCGGCGCGCCACCTCCGCCCGCGAGTAGAGAACCGATCGCATAGTTTGTAACCACGTTCGGGGTCTGCAATGCGAGATGACTCACCTGAGTCATCTGGCCAATCTTCTCGTCAAGGGTCATCTGTGCGAGGCAATCGTCGACCGAGTTACATCTCGGCACCCTCCAACCCGGAGCGACATCCTCAGCGGCGTCAGCATCGCCACGAGCATCGTCAGTGACGGTCGAAGAGGGCGACGACGAGTAAGTGGTCACCACAGCATCAGATGATCCTGCTGCTCCACAGGCCGAGGCGAGAACGAGCAAAACGCACGTACCGGCAAGAAAACACCGCTTACGACGGTGCACGACCAGTCGCTCCTGACGTCTCAACGATTTCGGGTCGGGGCATCTCGATGAAAATACATTCGCCTGGGCAGATCTCGGCCGCTTGCACCACGGAATGCTCAGCCCGAGGCGTGACCCACGCCAGGCTGCCTGAACCGCCCGGGTCGTTCAGCGCGACACCCGCTTCCACGACGTATGCAATGCCGTCATCGAGCAGGGTGAACACATCTGGTGCGTGATCGACACATAGCCCGTCTCCGGTACAGAGATCTTGGTCGATCCACACGCGCACGCCTGCGACGCTACCCCTACCCTGTGGGCCGTGCCCCAACGTGCTGGTGACCCGCACCTACCGCCGCGACCAGAGCGCCGCGCGCACACCCATCACCGCCCCACTGGCGATGTCATCGACCCCTATGCATGGTTGGCCGATCCCAACGACCCCGCCGTCATCGCGCATCGACTTGGCAGCGACAGCGGCGACGACATCATCGTGTGGACTGAGGATGACCCGCGTTTCCATGTGGCGATTGGCGCCACCCGCAGCGGCCGGTGGATTGTCATCCACTCCGCATCGAAGACCACCACCGAAGTGCACCTCATCGACGCGTCGGCACCAACAGGTGATCTGCGGTGTGTTCATCCTCGCCGCGA
>RFST01000277.1 GCA_009923855.1 Actinomycetota bacterium | reverse complement strand
AGTCGAGTGATCGCAGCACGCGAACCGTGTGCGAGCCGATGTAGCCCGCACCGCCGGTCACCAGAACGGTCACGCGTAGCCCTCGTGGGTGCGGAAATAGTGCACCATGCGTGACAGGCCTTCGCTCAATGACACCGACGGCTCCCAGCCGAGCAGGTCGCGCGCCAACGTGATGTCGGGGCATCGTTGGTGCGGGTCGCCCTCACGTTCGGGCGGATGTGGAACCCGCACGAGTGGACTCTTCGATCCGGTGATCGACAGCACCAGTTCGGCCAACTTCTCCATGGTGAACTCGTTCGGGTTGCCGATGTTCACGGGTTCGTTCATGTCGCTGTCGAGCAGAGCGACGATCCCGCGTACCTCGTCACTCACGTGGCAGAACGACCGCGTCTGCAAGCCGTCGCCGTGCAGTGTGATGGGTTCGCCGCGCAGAGCCTGCTCGACGAAGGTGTTCACCACGCGCCCGTCGCCCGGGCGCATGCGTTCGCCGTAGGTGTTGAAGATACGCACGATGCGAACCCCTACACCATGCACTCGGTGGTAGGCCATGGTGAGTGCTTCGCTGAAACGCTTGGCTTCGTCGTAGCAACTGCGCGGACCGGTGCTCGACACGTTGCCCCAATACGTTTCGGGTTGCGGGTGCACCAGCTGATCTCCGTACACCTCACTCGTGGAGGCCAGGAAGAAACGTGCTCGATGCGACACAGCGATGTCGAGCAGCGCGCGCGTGCCCGTGCTTCCGACCGACAGAATTTCGAGCGGCATGGTGGCGAAATCGTTCGGTGACGCCGGGCTCGCCAAGTCCATGACGGCGTCGAAGCGATCGGCGAACATCGGATGTTGTGGGAAGGGTGTGGTGATGTCGTGCTCGACGAGGGTGAACTTTGGATGGTTCTCGAGGTGCGCCACATTGGAGGCGCGTCCAGTACACAGATTGTCGACCGCCACCACTTCGTCGCCACGGCCGAGCAGTGCGTCGGCCACGTGCGATCCGATGAATCCGGCACCACCGGCCAGCAAGACGCGCACGACTATCGACCCACGCCGTCGTAGGTGAACCCGGCGGCGACCCAGGCTTCACGGTCGAGCAGGTTGCGCGTGTCGACAACGCGCGGTGCGGAAAGCGCCGCAGCCACATCCACTGGCGACACGGCCGCGTACTCGGGCCATTCGGTGAGCACGCACAGCACGTCGGCGCCGTGGCAGGCCGCGAGGGCAGAGGTGGCGATCTCCACATCGCCCGGAACGCCGTAGCGACGTGCGGGCACAGTCGGATCGTGTGCCACCACGTGCGCGCCGGCTTGCAGCAAGCGAGAGATAACGGCCACTGCGGGAGAGTCGCGGAGGTCGTCGGTGCCGGCTTTGAACGTGAGTCCCCACGCTGCGACGGTGCGTCCGTCGAGCGAACCTCCCACCGCCGACGCGACTTTGTGGGCCATACGATCGAGTTGTTGATCGTTCACGGTGATCACACCCGACAACAAGTCGAATTGATAGCCGGCGTCTTCGGCGATCTTCACGAGCGCGCGCGAATCCTTCGGAAAACAGCTTCCGCCCCAGCCGGGGCCGGGCTGAAGGAATGACGCCCCGATACGTGTGTCACTGCCGATACCACGGATCACGTCGTCGACATTCGCGCCTACACCTTCGCAGATTGCCGCGATCGCGTTCACGAAACTC
>RFST01000276.1 GCA_009923855.1 Actinomycetota bacterium | reverse complement strand
TTGTGTCTGATAGCGATCGCAGCGCCGATCGGGAGACATCGTCGGTCGCCGCGCGAGCGGTTCAACAGGGCCACATCGATGCGAACGACGCCGCGCGCATCGCCCGTGCGGCGACACGACCCCGGCAGGCACGCATCACCCACCTCGACCGTGACGCGCTGCGCGATGCCATCGTCCTCAACGAAGTTCTCGGCCCGCCTGTGGCACTGCGACCGCCAGAACGCTGACCGCTCAGCGCGACATGCCCAACACGATGGGCACCCCATCGACGTCGCGCACTCGTAGCGGAGCACCATAAGCCGCCGACAGCACATCGTCGCGCAGCACGTCGGCGGGACTCCCCGAGGCAACGACAACACCGTCGGCGACCAGCACAAGGCGATCGGCATACACCGCTGCTGATGTCAGATCGTGCATGGCCGCGACCACCGCGAGATGGTCATTACGGCGCAATTCATCGATCAGGGTCAGCACGGCATCACGGTGCCCCAGATCAAGCGCGCTGGTGGGTTCATCGAGCAGCAGGACACCGGTTTGCTGTGCCAGAGCCCGCGCAATAACCACACGTTGGGCCTCACCTCCCGACAGCGAAGTGACATACCGATCGGCGAAGGCCAGCAGTCCAAGACATTCGAGCACCGATGCCACCACCTCGTGGTCACGGTGTATCTCTCGTCCAGCACGACCGACATGGGCCGTTCGACCGAGAAGCGTGTACTCAGCGACAGTCATCCTGTCCGGCAGGATCGGCGATTGCACCACCATTGCCACATTGCGCGCGTTGCTCGGTTGGCCGTCGATCAGCACCTGGCCACTGTGGGGGCTGAGGTCTGCAATTGCGCGTAGCAGGGTTGTCTTACCCGCACCGTTCGGACCGATGAGCGCCACCCACTCACCGGCCTGCACGGCGAATTCGACATCGCGGAGGACCTCACGGTGGCCAATTCGCACCCCAACGCCATGTGCGGTAAGTCGGGCCATCACGGGTTCACCGCTTGACGCCGCCACAGAATCAGCGCAAAGAACGGCGCACCGACGAACGCGGTGATCACTCCAACGGGCATCTCAACCGGGGCCACCAGTGTGCGCGCACCCACATCGACACCGGCGAGAAAAGCCGCGCCGACAAGTGCGGACACGGGAATGACGATCCGGTAGCTCGAACCGACCAGAATCCGCACCACATGCGGCACGACGAGGCCGACAAACGCGATCAGGCCACTGACGGACACCGCCGCGGCGGTCATCAGCGACGCCACCACCACGACACGCAGTCTGACCCGCACCGGGTCGAGTCCAACTGATCGGGCTTCGTCATCACCGAGGCGCAGAACATCAAGGTGACGGCGTTGGGTCATGAGCACGGCCGCACAGATACCAACGTACGGCGCAAGGATCCCTATTTCTTCCCACCCGCTGGTGTTCAACTGGCCGAACAGCCACGACAGCACTTCGCGCGCGCGCGATGCGCTGAGGCGTTGCAAGGCGTAGGTCTGCACTGCAGAGAACAGCGCCGCCATTGCCACACCGGCGAGTAACAACGTGGCCGGGGAGTTCCATGACCCCCGCGAGACCGCGGTGGCAGCCCCCACGGCAACGACAGCACCGATGAATGCAGCGGCCGGCACCGCGCCGACTGGGCCCCACCCAAGGTCGAGCCCGAAGCCAATCGCAAGCACGGCCCCGCACCCTGCACCCGCAGACACACCGA
>RFST01000275.1 GCA_009923855.1 Actinomycetota bacterium | reverse complement strand
GCGGGGCGGCGAACGCCGAGGAGGCCAGCGTCGACGGCTCGGGCGATGGTGGGGTCCCACCGCACATGTGCGACCAGTGGTGCGCCGACACATCGCACGACATCGTCGACGCTGAGTGCGCGACCTGGTTCGTCGACCACGATGACCCCAGCGCAGTGGTGGCCCTGTCGGTACCAGCGGTGCAGCGCCAGATAGCAGGGTCGCAGCACCGCAAAGATCTGGTGCGGGATGCCCGTGAGGGCGGCAGGGACCCTCGAGTACCCGGCATCGACGACGACGGGCATGGCCAGGGCATCGAGACGGCGTGCGCAGCGGGCCCACCCGTCTGTGTCGCCGGGGTCGAGGGCGGTATCGCCTCGGGTGATGAGGGTGCCGGGTTCGGCAACGTTCGGTGGTGGGGTGGGGGCCATCCACTGCGCGACGGTCGTGCTTGTGTCGGGGCTGGTGCCGAGCAGAGCAGGCTGGTCGCCGTCGAGGTCGACGAGCACGGCATTGGCAGCCTGGGCAAGTGCGGCCGCGCAGACGCTGACCCCCGAGCCGCCTTTGGGTGATGTGATGATGGTGAGCACTGCCCCTCCACGATGATGCGCGGGTGGGGAGGTCGGGACGGCGACTCTACGTCGCGTGGGTGTCAGTGTCGATGTGTTGTGTTGACCGTCTGTGCCCAGTTGGCAAGGAACACGTCGTCGGCGGCACGGATCGACCGGTCGGTGGTGCCCGATGAATGCGGGGTGATGATCACCTGCTCCATATCCCACAACGGGCTGGTTGCCGGAAGTGGTTCAACCGCGAACACATCCAGGCCTGCGCCAGCGAGATGATCGTTGCGCAGAGCATCGATGAGATCGTCTTCCACCACGATCTCTCCGCGGCCGACGTTGATGAAGTACGAACCAGCGGGCATCAACGCGAACTCCGCAGCACCGATGGAGTGCCGTGTGTCGTCGTTGAGCGGAGCCGCGACCACCACCACGTCGCTTCTGGCGAGTACCTCGTCACGACGATCATCGGTCCAGCACTCGCATGGTTCAGTGCCGGTGGGAGTGCGACGGGTGCCCACGACATCCATGCCGAACGCCACCGCGAGGCGCGCTACTTCTGCACCGATCGCCCCAAGGCCGATCACTCCCAGGCGAAGGTCGGCGAGATCCCGAGTGAGCAGAGGCGCCCATCGATGCTCGGCTTGGGCGCGTCGGAAATGCACCAGGCCACGCACCAGTGCGAGCACATCCATCATCACGGTCTGTGCGATCGATGTAGCCGAACTCCCGGGAGCAAACAGCACCTCGGCACCGTTGTCGGCCAAGCGTCGGAAGACCTCGTTGTCACCACCGGCGGAGAACGATTGGAACCACACCAGATTCGGGCTGCGAAGGCAGGCGCCGAAGTAGTGCGGTGTGCGCTCTGGCCAGGCGTCGGTGGAGAACCATGCATGGGTGATGCGCACCAGATCGTCGTCGGCGATCACGCCGTCGGCGCCGAGCATCACGAACTCCACCTCGGGACAGATCGCGCGGATACGGTCCCCGGCACGGTCCCGGGCGGTGTCGGTGCACAGCAGAACGGGGCCCGACTTCAACGTGTCCACGCGTCGATCGTAGTGTCGAGGCGTGCCCAGCTCCGTTCCGACACCCGAGGTTGCCGATCCACGCCCCCGCTGCGATGGGGGCCTGGTCATCGGTGTGCGCTGTAGCGAATGTGCCACACCGTCGGCGTGG
>RFST01000274.1 GCA_009923855.1 Actinomycetota bacterium | reverse complement strand
TCGCAACACCAGGCGATTTCGTGGCCGTCGAGATTGGGCGCGAGTCAATCATTGTGACCGGTACCGACGATGGTGTGGCCGCGATGTTCAATGTGTGTCAGCACCGGGGTGCTCGCATCGCCAAGGGTCACGGCCACGTCGACATGTTGACCTGCCCGTATCACGGCTGGCGCTACCGACCCGATGGCCGGTTGGTCGTCGTACCGGAAAATCAGTTGTTCCCAGGCGGGGTTGATCGTGCCCGCTGCTCGCTGCCGCGTCTACGTGCCGAGGTGGTCGGGGCGATGGTGTTCGTCACGATGTCGGACGAGTTGCCACCGGTGCGCGAATGGCTGGGGGGTGTCGCCGAACGAATCGAGCCATACCACGTCGAGAAAATGCGTTTGGTTGGCGACCAGACGGTGCATCTTGATTGCAACTGGAAAGCGGTCTTCGACAACTTCGGCGAGCTCTATCACGTGGAGCACATCCACCCACAGCATCAAGAACTGTTCGACTGCCCAACGGCGCAAGTCGAGTTATTCGCCAATGGTCACACCGGGGTCATCATCGAGGGTCACACCGTGAACTCACGGATGGACATTCCCACGATGCCGACTGTGTACCAAAAGATGTCACTCGAGCGTTTCGGGGGCGATCCCGCAGAGTACGAGGGGCGCATTCTTGATGTGCGCGGCGACATCCAGAAGTTGAAACGCGACCGCGGTGCCGCGTACGGCTACGACTACTCCGAGATGAGCGACGAGCGTCTCAGCGATATCGAGCAGTACAACCTGTTTCCGAACACGATGATCACGGTGTTGCCCGACGATGTACTGATCGCTCGAGCACGTCCTCATCCGAGCGACCCGAACCGTTGCCTGTGGGACAAGTTCACCCTGGTGCGCGACCCCGACCCCGCGGTGGCCGCTGCTGCAGGTGTGCCCTATGAAGGCCGCCCCGACGTCGACCGGGACCGTCCGCGACCAGAACATGACGAATTCACTCACGAGGACGTCATCGCTGGCCGCAAGACGATGGCGATGACCATCGACCAAGACATCCACTACATCCGCGACATTCAAGCGGGGATGCATTCGCGCGGTTTTAATCACGCAGTGCTGAACATCGAAGAGGCTCGCATTCAGCACTATCACGACTGGTTGGACCACACGATGGGCGTGCGGTGATGGTGAGCGGATTCGGACCGATACGCCAACTGGCATTTGTCGTCGGCGATGTGGTGGCCGCCGCGACACAGTGGGCGGAGCTCTACGGCGCGGGCCCGTTCACGGTGTACGAGGTGGACATCGCCGACACCGAGTATCGGGGCACTCCTGCGCGCATGTGGGCCCGCATGGCGCTCGGCCAACTCGGCGATCAGCAGATCGAGTTGATCGAGCCACTCGATGACTCCCCGAGTGTGTATCGCGAGTTTCTCGATGCGGGTGGCACCGGTGTGCACCACGTCTGCTTCTGGCACGACATCGATGACGCGGTCGACCGTCTTGGTGCCGATGGTTCAGAGTTGGTGCAGCGGGGCGTCACCAGTACCGGCGCAGGGTTTGCCTATGTGAGTGGCGCCGGCCGACTTCCCTACGTGGAAATCGTTGACCCGACCGCCGGTGATGGGGCGATGGCCACGTTCTTCGCTGCCGTCGCGGCAGCGGCTGACGGGTGGGACGGCAGCGACCCGGTCCGTATTCGATCTCGCTGATACGCAACTGGAGCGGTTTACGGCTCCTCGCCGGGCACCACCTC
>RFST01000273.1 GCA_009923855.1 Actinomycetota bacterium | reverse complement strand
GCGGAATCGACCCGAGCCCTTGCCACCGTGATCCGTTGCCGCCGATCTCACCGGTAGTCAAAAATCGGTCGACCACCGGGATCACCCACACCACTCCGGCTACGACGCCCACCGCGAACAACGCAGCGAGAACCGATAGCGCAGCACGGGCACGCGGTCCCATCACTTCGCGCCATCGCTGCAAGGCACGCAGTCGCCATTCCGGGTCGGCGCGCAGCACCGGCACGAAGATCGCCAGGATCGCCGCCACCCACGCAATGCCGTCACGGCGCACGAGCACCAAGCCCAATAGGCCGACGCCGATCGCCACCCACACCGACAGTCGTCGATCGTCCCATCGCAGGCGAGCGATCAAACCGGCCACGGCCACGGCCGTTAGGGCAACGGTCATCCCCGACGGGTTGACGGTCGACATCACGAAGATCGACACCGGGGTGAGACCCATCAACATCCCGAGGAGCAGCCATCGGCTCCGAGCAGGTCGCAATAACAAGACGGCAGCCCAGCCGACGAGCGCACAACACACGAACGCCATCCACAGTCGCATCACGTACGCGCCCGTGAGCCCCGACGTCACCACAGCCGGCACCGCCGCCACCGAGTGAAACAGAGGTGGATAGTCACGGGTGCGAGTGGTGACGGAGGTTCCGTCGTCGCCCCACGAGAGATCAGCGCAGTCGGCAGTGATCGCGGCGTTGAATGCGTAGCACTGCTGCTCGGTCATCGGCAGTCCGTCAGTCTCGTACGGTTCCGAGAAGTCGAGACGCGAAAAGCCCTGGGCGCGGGCGATGTGGGCCGGCTCGTCGGGTGAGGCGAACATCGGATTGGTAAGCGCCCACATCGCGCACAACGGGTACAGGAGAGCCATCGTGAGCACCCACACTCGTCGGGCCGAATGCTGACGCTCGGCGGCGGCAGGTTCGGGCCAGACGGACATGCTCGAACCCTAGCGATCGGCCGGTTCGGGCGCCGTGACACGTGCCTGAACGCCAACACCACCCATCACGAGCCACGCCGCGATATTGGCGCCGATGAACGTCTCACCGGTGTTCATGAGAAGAACGAAGGCGATCATTGCCACCCACCACTGTGACGCCCACGAGCCAGCCGGTACCGATCGCACAACGCCTCCAATCAGCACCCACAGCAACCAGCCGAGCGCGAACGCGCCGAGCACACCGGCGCCGATCAGAACCTCGAGATAGCCGCTGTGCGCTTCGTAGAGATCGCGGCCGCGCTCCAACAGTCGCTCCCGCAGGTCGTCGTCGAACCACACCGCCATAAATCCGTAGCCACCCCACGGCCGATGCCACCATGACTCGAACAACTCGGCCCACAACTCGGTGCGTCCCGAGAACGTGGCCGAGCGTCCGAACCACGAGTTGATCGTTCCCCGCAAGGCGATCAACATCACCAACCCGAGGGGAAACACGGCGCCCGCCCAGCGCAAACGACCACGCGTCGTGACATCACCGCGCGCCCACCCCCAGGCGAACAGCACCGCACCCAGAGCACCGAGCACCGCAACGAGCGGCGTGAGCGATCCGGTGCGCCACCACACGACGGCCGACATCACACCCGCTGAGCTCACGCCCACGGCACGCCATCCCCGCACGCCCCTCCACACCAACATCACCGACGACAGCACGGCCAGCGCCGCCACCGGTCCGAGTGCGTTCCGGTTGAAGTACCAGCCGACGAAGTTCCCTTTCGGATCGAGGGTGTAGTGCCAATCGCCCACGTGGGCCCACACACTGCCCACCACACAC
>RFST01000272.1 GCA_009923855.1 Actinomycetota bacterium | reverse complement strand
TCAGCGTCACGCTGTCACCGGCCTTCGCCTCGGTCACATTGAACTGCATCGCCGCCTGGATCACCGACGCCGTCAGGCCATTGACCTGCACCGTCGTGCTGTCGGTCTCGGTCATGCCCGAGGCCGCAATCAACTCGGCACTCAGCATGCCCGTATCGGCCGTAGCAGGCGTGCCAATACTCGGCAGTAGCGTCTGGGTTGCGCCCGCAGGGAGATCAAGGCTCCAGCTAATGACCTGTCCCGACACCGTGCCACCGGCGGCGCTGGATACGGTAAAGCCCGCCGGCAGGGTCAGTGTGACCACCGTGCCATTGGCCGCGGTGTTGCCGCTGTTAGTGGCCACCACGGTGGCCGTAAAGGTATCGCCGGTGGTTAAAGGGCTCGGCGCACTCACCGAGATCGCCAGCTCCTCGACCGAGCCGATCACCGTGGTATCGGTGGCATCGGCAGACAGGTTCGACGCAGACCCCTCAAGGCTCGCGCCGGGGCATCTGCTGCCGCCTTCACCGTGAGGGTCTTGCTGCCGCTCGCGCCCGCAGCCAGGCTGCCAATACTCCAGCTATAAGCCGCTCCCGATACCGTAGCCCCCGCGCTATCCGTGACCGACAGATTGTCCGGCAACAGGTAACGAAGCGTCGCATCAGTCGCCGCCGTACCGCTGTTCTGGTAAGTGATCACCACCGAGCCTGACTCGTCGGGCTGTAAGCCCGCCGGTGCTGAGAGTGTCACACCCAGCTCGGCAATCGCCGTAATCACCAGCCTTGCACTGTCGGTATCGGTCTGACCCACCGTCGAGCGCACGCTCGCGAGGTTCTCAAGCGCCGTGTTGTTAGCCACCGTGGGGATAGTCACGCCATAGCTGAGCGTAATCGCGTCCCCAGCACCCAGATCAATGTTGCTCCAGGTGAGCGTGCTACCCGACAAACTCGCACCGCTGCCACTCAGGTTCAGGCAGCTGCCACAGGCAATCACCTCCGCCGGCAGCACATCGGTCACCACCAGATCGGGTGTGGCCGACGGGTTGTCGTTAACGATCGTGAGTGTGTACGTCACCGCATCACCGATCTCGGCATAGGTCGGGTTTACCGTGCCATTGGCATCGGTCACCGATTTCTCAAGGGTCAGTGCACCAGCCACCACGTTCGTGGTCGCCTCGGCGATCTGCTCACGCTCCTCGTTGCTATCAAGCGTCAGCACATGACGCCGTTGACCCAGATCCGCATCGGCATCCACAGCTAACGCATAGCTCACCGAGCGTTCGGCACCCGGCAGCAACGTGCCCAGACTCCAGCTCAGGGTAGAACCACCCACGCAGGGGTTAGTGCTGCAGGTCGCCTGAGTGCCGGCAAAGACCAGCGTCGTGCCCGCAGGCAGTCGCGTCTCCAGCGTCGTGCCCGTTGCCGTGGCAGAGCCCGCGTTAGCAATACTCGCCTGCACGCTGATCTGACCACCCGGTATCACCTGATCCGTCGCCGTCGCCGTGATCTCGGTGGCCGGTGCTCGTGCCACCAGCGTTGACGCCAGCGTCAACGGGCCAGGCCGCTGTGACGTGGTGGTGCGTTCCGATGCATCCAGTGAAGGTCGCTGTGCCTCACTCAGTGACGCCAGCGCGCGGGACTGTGCCCCGGCCGATTGGGCACTTGCGGCCGCCTCACTGATATAGCTCGCCGCATACAGGCTGGTGTACTCGGGTACGTTTGCACTCACCGTGACCACCACCTGCTTACTGCCACTCGCACCAGCAGCGACCGTACCCAGCGACCAGCTCAGCCGCGGTCGGCT
>RFST01000271.1 GCA_009923855.1 Actinomycetota bacterium | reverse complement strand
CAAAGCCCAACACGGCATGAACCTGCGCGACGCGCTCGTGCAGGAGTGGTACAACAGCCGGCCCGTCCTTGAAGCCGAGGGCATCGAGGGCGCCGGCCGGTTCAGTTCCGGAGACGGGCGCCACGGCGCCGGAACAGGCCAGCCGTGACGCCGCTGACGACCTCGCACGCTGCCGGCCCGGCCGAGCCCGAAGTCCGCGAACTCACGTTGGGTGAAGCGCTGGCCGAGGCGGCGGGTGAGTGGCCGGATCGGGTGGCGCTCATCGAGGGCCGCCTCGATGGGGCGCCGGGTCGTGCCTGGACCTACGCGGAGTTCCTGAGCGAGGCCGAGCGGGCCGCCCGGGCTCTGCGGAGCCGTTTCGAGCCGGGTGATCGGATCGCGGTGTGGGCCCACAACATCCCGGAGTGGGCGATGCTGCAGTTCGGCACGGCGATGGCGGGGATGGTGCTTGTCACGGTCAATCCGGCCTACCAGCAGTCCGAGCTTGACTACGTCCTGCACCAGTCAGGTGCGCGGGCGTTGTTCACGGTTGACGAACATCGCGGCAACCCGATGCTGGCCATGGCCCGAGCCGCACAGCCGAGCTGTTTGGCTCTCGAGGCTGTGGTCCGGTTTGCTGACTGGGAGGCGTTCTGTGCGGTCGGCTCGGGTGAATTAGGCGAGCTCCCGGTGGTGACACCTGGGGACCCGGCAATGATCCAGTACACGTCAGGCACGACGGGCTTCCCCAAGGGAGCGGTGCTGCATCACCGAGGTCTGGTCAACAACGGTCACCACTATTTCGACCGGATGGGCGTGAAGCCCGGCGATACCTACATCACCCAGATGCCGCTGTTCCACACCGCCGGGTCGGTCATGTCGATGCTCGGGTGCATCGGCATGCGTTGCACCCAGGTACTGGTCGACCAGTTCGACCCCGGCCTCGTGCTCCACCTCTGCGAGGAGCATCAGGTGAATGGCATGCTCGGCGTGCCGACGATGTTGATCGTTGATCACGCTGCTCGAACACCCCGACTTCGACACCACCGACCTCAGCGCGATCACCGCCGTGAGCTCCGGCGGTTCGGTGGTCCCCGAGCAATTGGTGCGCACGTTCGAAGACAGACTCGGCGCGCCGTTCACGATCCTTTTCGGTCAGACCGAGTGTTCGCCGACCGCCACCATGAACTTCGTTGACGATTCGATTGAGGACAAGGCTCTCACCATCGGCACCGCCATGCCTAACACCGAGGTCAAGGTTGTCGACCCCGAGACCGGTGCCACGGTTCCGATCGGTGAGATCGGTGAACTCTGCGTGCGGGGCTACCACGTCATGTTGGGCTACCACGACATGCCCGAGCAGACCGCCGAGACGATCGACGATGACGGGTGGCTGTACACGGGCGATCTCGCCGCCATGGACGACCGTGGCTACTGCACAATCGAGGGGCGTCTCAAGGACATGATCATCCGCGGGGGAGAGAACATCTACCCCAAGGAACTCGAAGAGATGCTGCTCACACATCCGTCGATAGCTGAGGTCGCGGTGGTGGGTCTACCTGACGACAAGTACGGCGAGGTTGTCGGGGCCTTCGTCCGCCCCGTTCCCGGCAGGAACATCGATGAGGCTGGGCTGTTCGCCTTCGCCCGCGAGCGGCTCGCCCCGCACAAGACGCCCAGGCACTGGATCACTGTCGACGAGTTCCCTCTCACCGGCTCGGGCAAGATCCAGAAGTATGTCCTCCGTCAGAGATGGGAGCGGCAGGATCCGTAGTCGCCGGTCCGTCTGCCGGGGAACTAGACGGGGACGCATGATGGACC
>RFST01000028.1 GCA_009923855.1 Actinomycetota bacterium | reverse complement strand
GATGGATGCCCCGCAGGTCGACCTCGACGAGGCCGACGTGCGTATGGAGGTATTTCGTGCCTCGGGTGCGGGCGGCCAGCACGTGAACAAGACGTCATCTGCGGTGCGCCTGATCCATGAGCCCACCGGGCTGGTGGCGTCCTCACAGGAGGAACGCTCCCAGTTGCAGAACCGCGAGAAGGCGATGAACCGCCTGAAGACGATGTTGGCGGCGCGTATCGAGGAGGAACATCAGGCCGAACTCGACGCGATCGGTGGCAAACAGGCCCAGGTCGGTTGGGGCAGCCAGATCCGCTCCTACGTCTTGCAGCCGTATCAGATGGTGAAGGATCTTCGTACCGAAGTCGAGTCATCGAATGTCGAGGGTGTACTCGACGGGGAACTCGACTTGTTCATGGAGGGGTACCTCCGTTTCCGCCGGTCCGGAGCCGTCGAGGTCTGAGCGACCTGTCACCGGCCGAAACTCCAACTACCCTCGCCGCAGCATGATTCGGCTCGTCAACGTCACGAAGAGCTACTCCAATGAGGTGGTCGCATTGCGCGATGCATCGTTCGAGGTGGCCAAAGGTGAGTTCGTGTTCTTGGTCGGCCCCTCGGGCTCTGGCAAGAGCACCCTGTTGCGGTTGATCAACCGCCAAGAACGTCCCGAGCTCGGCGAGGTGTGGGTGGCGGGGCGCAACATCGTCGACATGCCGTCGAACCGAGTGCCGATGCTGCGTCGCAACATCGGCAATGTGTTCCAGGACTACAAACTGTTGACGAACAAGACGGTGTTCGAAAACGTGGCGTTCGCCCTCGAAGTCATCGGTCGTCCGCGTCACGTGATCGACACCCAGGTGCCCACAGTGTTGGAGCTGGTGGGGCTGGCCGGCAAAGAGGACCGGTTCCCGCATCAGTTGTCTGGTGGCGAGCAGCAGCGTGTGTCGATCGCGCGCGCGTTCGTGAACCGCCCGCAGATCCTCGTGGCCGATGAGCCAACTGGAAACCTCGACCCGGTGACCGGCGAGGGCATCATGCGCCTGTTGGATCGCATCAACACCACGGGAACGACCGTGGTGATGGCCACCCATGATCAGCGCATCGTCGACTCGATGCGACGTCGGGTCATCCAGCTGGATCGGGGAGTGCTCGTGCGTGACCAGAGCCGAGGTGTGTACTCGTGATCTCACGTATCGGGTACCTGCTGCGTGAAACGGGCGCATCGTTGCAGCGCAACATCACCTTGACGGTTGCGGCCATCATCACCGCTGCGGTGTCACTGCTGATCTTTGGTCTGACGCTGGTGATTCAGCACGGCTTCGACAACCTGCTCGCCCAGTGGGAGGGCGGTGTCGAGATGATCGTGTACGTGAATGCCGGTGTGGATGACGCTCAGCGCGGGGTCATCGAGACCGCCCTCACTCAGCAAGAGGGAATCACCATCGATTCATGGCGGTACTGCGATGTGACGTGTTCGCTTGGTGACGCCGACCGTCTCTTTGCTGGCGACCCGCAGACCCGCGCCCTGCTGGACGCCACCAATATTCCCACGCAGTTCAAGGTGGTGCCTCTTGATGCCACCGAGGTCGACATCTTGTCGGGCCTCCGCGACCGTTATCTGGAGTTGCCGAATGTGAATTCGGTACAGCTCGCAGAAGAGCAGCTCGATCTGATCTCACGTCTGCAGGGGTTTGTATCGACCTACACCACCGGGTTGTGGGTGGCGCTGATGGCAGCTGCGTCGCTGCTGATCTGGAACACGATCCGCACGGCAATGTTCGCGCGTCGCCGCGAGATCGAAGTGATGAAACTCGTGGGGGCCACCGACTGGTTCATCCGGCTGCCGTTCATGCTCGAAGGGCTCATCCATGGGGTGGCGGGAGGTGCGATCGCATCGGGAGCGATGTGGTTCATCAACGACCGGTGGACCGCTGGCGTCGCCGAATTCCCCGTGAATTCGGGCATGACCGCCCTTGTCGTGGTCGATGGCTACGAGTGGCGGGTCGCCGCGATCCTCGTTGCCTTCGGCGCCCTTGTCGGCACGGTCGGCTCGGGCACAGCCGCGTCGCGGTTCCTCGACGTCTGAGGTCGGGCGGTCCGCACTCCGATCACGATTGCGCTGGTCGCGGCGGCCAACATGGATGCATGAGTGGCCTTGCGAGTTTCGAACACATCAGCCTCGACATCGATGACGGCATCGCCGTGATCACCTTGTCGCGACCCGACAAGATGAATGCCTTCACTGGGCTGATGCGTGCAGAGATCATCGACGCCCTTGATCACACCGATGCCAACGATGACGTGCGCGCGGTGATCTTCACCGGCGCGGGCCGCGCCTTTTGCGCCGGTGCCGATCTGTCATCGGGTACCGAGACGTTCGCCAAGGGTGGTTCGGAGATCATGGGGGCCAATGGTGTGCCGCGTGATGGTGGCGGCACGGTGTCGTTGAGAATCTTCGACTCGCTGAAGCCGGTCATCGGGGCGATCAACGGCGCTGCGGTCGGTGTGGGGGTCACCATGACCCTCCCGATGGACGTGCGCTTGGCCTCAACCTCGGCGCGGTTCGGTTTTGTGTTCTCCCGCCGGGGCATCGTGCCCGAGGCGGCATCGAGTTGGTTCCTCCCCCGCCTTGTTGGCATCTCGCGGGCGATGGAGTGGGTGGCATCAGGCGAGGTCTTCGACGCCGACGAGGCGCTCGATGGTGGATTGGTGCGCTCGGTGCACGCTCCCGATGATCTCCTGCCCGCGGCGATGACACTTGCGCGTCGAATGACGGAGAACTCCTCTGCGGTGTCGGTGGCGGTGGCGCGCAAGATGATGTGGCGGATGCTCGGAGCCGACCATCCAATGGTGGCGCACCGGATGGACAGCCGGGGCATCGCGGAACGTGGACGTTCAGATGACGTCCGTGAAGGCATCGATTCGTTCTTCGCCAAGCGGTCTCCGCAGTTCCCCGATCGTGTGAGCGGCGGCTTGGGCGACATCTTCGCCGATCTCGACGATCCCACATACGACACCTGAGGCGCGCTGGCCCCAACCCGTAGGCTGGAGGTGTGAACGACCAGCCGATGCTCTACGAGCGGGTGGGGGAGGAGTTCTTCACCGCTCTGGTCGATGCCTTCTACGACGGGGTTGCCGCCGATCAGGTGTTGGCACCCATGTATCCGGATTATCCCGACTTGGGTCCGGCCCGTGAGCGGTTGCGGTTGTTCCTCGTCCAGTACTGGGGTGGTCCGCAGACCTACATGGAGCAGCGCGGCCATCCGCGTCTGCGCATGCGCCATATGCCCTTCACCGTCGGTGAGGCCGAGCGAGATCGTTGGCTCGTGCACATGGCCGAGGCCGTGCGGGTGGTCTGTGACGGTCGCGACGATGGGCCCGAGATTGCCGCGGAGTTGTTGGGCTACTTCGTGCCCGCCGCAGACCACTTACGCAATGACGCCCCGATGGGCCTGCGGCCGTGAGCGCGACTGGCGCCGCGGCGATTTCTGCGCGAGGTCTCGTCGTTGAATATCGCACCCCAACGGGTGTGCTGCGTGCTGTCGACGGAGTGGATCTCACCATCGAACGCGGCGAGGTCTACGCCCTTCTGGGTGAGAACGGTGCCGGCAAGACCTCCACGGTCGAGGTTCTCGAAGGCCATCGTCGGCGGGTTGCTGGTGAGGCGAGTGTGCTCGGTCACGACCCGGCGGTGGGTGGTGCTGCGGGGCGGGTGCTGCGTGATCGCATCGGCATCGTGTTGCAGTCCTCGGGTGTGGAATCCGAGCTGCGAGTGGCCGAAGCGGTGAGCCTGTACGGCTCGGTGTACCGGTCCCCACGGTCGGTCGATGATGTACTCGAACTCGTTGATCTCACGGCCTCGGCCAGTGTGCGGGTCGACGCCTTGTCGGGCGGGCAGCGGCGCCGGCTCGATATGGCTCTCGGTATCGTCGGCCGCCCCGCGGTGCTGTTCCTCGACGAACCGACAACGGGTTTCGATCCGTCGGCGCGCCGACGTGCGTGGGATCTGGTTCGAGCGCTGTGCTCCGACGGAACAACGGTGCTGCTGACCACCCACTATCTCGACGAAGCTGAGCATTTGGCTGACCGGATCGGGGTGATGTCACGGGGTCGCATCGTCGTGGAGGGCACGCCCGATGACATCCGAAGTCGGAGCTCACACGGCCGTGTAGTCGTTCGTCTCGACGGCCCGGACATTCAGCGGGTTGTCGATGCCGTGTCAGGTCTGCACGACGGCATGGAGGTCGTTGGCTCGCATCATGTGTTCTCATCTGTGAACGTCGCTGATCTTGTCGCGGCACTGGTGGGAGCAGCGGGACGACATGGCATCACGTTGGACGATTGGGAGATCAGCGCCCCATCGCTCGAGGATGCATTTATCGACCTGATGTCAGATGAGCACGCAGGGGGCGATCATGGGTGATCGGGGGCCATGGCCGTCGCCGATTGGCCTGCTCGCACGACAGACACGGCATCAGGTGGCGATGTTCGTGCGGGTACCCGCAGCGGTGTTCTTCACGTTGGCCTTACCGGTCGTGATCCTGGTCGTTGTCAATGCCGTATTCGGCGACGGCACGGCTCTCGCCGATGGCGGCGAGTGGCCGACGCGGCAGTTCTACACCGGTGCGCTGGCAGCGTTCACCGCGGTGTCAGCTACCTACACGAATGTGGCGAACATGTTGCCGATTCGACGCGAGGAAGGGGTTCTGACGAGGTGGCGGTCAACACCGCTGCCAGTGTGGGTGTATCTGGGTGGGCATCTCGCAGCGGCGGTCATCATCGCAACGATCGGTGCCGTGTTCATGTTGCTGATCGGTGTTGTGGCCTACGGCCTTGAGATCACCCCATCGGCGCTACCGGCTGCCGCGATCACGTTTGTGGTGTCGGTGATCTGTTTCGCCGCCCTCGGCACGGCGGTGGCGTCCGCGGTTCCCACAGCGAGCGCTGCCTCGTCGGTGGCCAATGCCACAATCCTGCCGTTGGCCTTCGTATCAAATGTGTTCGTCCCACTCGATGATCCGCCGCGGTGGCTCGATGTCATCGGGGATGTGTTTCCGTTGAAACCATTCGTGGAGTCGTTTCAGGCGTCATTCCATCCAACCGCAGCGGCGACGTCGCCGGATGTCGGATCGCTTCTCGTCGTCCTCGCGTGGGGTGTGGGTGGCATGTTGATTGCGCTGCGTCGGTTCCGCTGGGATACGCCCGCAGGAGGCTCGACCCGTCGGCGTCGACGTCAGCGCAATACGTGACACGCCACAGCCGAGGCCGCGGCTGCATTCAGTGAGTCGACGCCGGCTGACATCGGGATACGCACCGGGCGGGAACAGGCCAGGAGCGCCTCGCTGAGACCGCTGCGTTCGGCACCGATTAGCACAGCGCGTGGGCGTTGCGGATCGAGTGTTGCGGCCACATCGTCAATAGAGGGAGCATCGTTGTCGGGGGTCAGCGCCAAGAGGTCGATGGCGTCGCCGAGATCGCCGAGAACGTCGACGAGTTCGCGTGTACGTGCATGTGGCAGAGCGAACGCGGTGCCCATCGCCACCCGGAGGGCCCGTCGTGACAACGGGTCGGCGCTGGTGCCATCGAGTAGAAGACCGTCCCACCCGAGCCCTGCTGCATTGCGCACGATGCCACCGATATTGGCCGGGTTGTCCACGCGTTCAGCGACCACAAGCCGGTGGCTGCGAGCGAGCAGGGCGCTCGCCGATGGCCGGCCGGGGCGTTCGAACACCGCCACGATCGGGTGCGGCATGCCGAGGCCGGTCACCATTGCGCGCACCGCATCACCACCCACGTACACCGCGCAGTCGAGGAGGTCGGCGATGGCCGGCACCCGGTCGGCGTCGGCGAGTGCGGCGACGGGCACGCACCCGGCTTCATAGGCGCGGGTGACCACTAGGTCCCCTTCGGCCAAGAACATGCCGGCGCCGGTGTCGTCGCGCTTGTCGGCCCGATTCGTGAGGCCTCGCTCGCGGAGGCGAAACACACCGAGACGGTCGTCGTCGGGGTTGTCGATCGCTATTCGGGTACCCATCGAGATGGCGGTCAGAAGTGGTAGGGGAACCCAGACCAGTCGGGCGGACGCTTCTCCAAGAATGCGTCGCGGCCTTCCACCCCTTCATCGGTGCCATAGGCCAGGCGTGTGGCCTCTCCGGCGAATACCTGCTGGCCAACGAGGCCGTCGTCCACCAGGTTGAACGAGAACTTCAGCATGCGTTGCGCGGTCGGGCTCTTCGCGCAAATCTCCGCGGCCCATTGCAACGCGGTGGCCTCGAGGTCGGCATGGTCGACCACCTCGTTGACCGCGCCCATTTCCTGCATGCGCTCGGCGGTGTACTCGCGTCCCAGGAAGAAGATCTCGCGGGCATATTTCTGCCCGACCATGCGTGCTAGATATGCCGAGCCGAAACCGCCATCGAACGAGGCCACATCGGCATCGGTCTGTTTGAAGCGTGCGTGTTCACGGCTGGCGATGGTGAGGTCGCTGACGACGTGCAGGCTGTGGCCGCCACCCGCGGCCCACCCGGGCACCACGCAGATCACCACTTTGGGCATGAAGCGGATGAGGCGCTGCACTTCGAGAATGTGCAGGCGACCGGCACGGGCGGGGTCAACGGTGTCGGCGGTGTCACCGGAGGCGTACTGGTAGCCGGTGCGCCCACGGATGCGTTGATCGCCACCGGAGCAGAATGCCCAGCCGCCGTCGCGTGGGGACGGACCGTTGCCGGTGAGTAGCACGCATCCGACATCGGGGCTCATCCGTGCATGGTCGAGGGTGCGGTACAACTCGTCCACGGTGTGCGGACGGAATGCGTTGCGTACCTCGGGCCGATCGAAGGCAATGCGCACGCAGCCAAGATCGCGCGCACGGTGATAGGTGATGTCGGTGAGGTCGAAGCCCGGCACCGGTTCCCACCGGTCGGCGTCGAAGATCTCTGAGACGTTGTCGAGGGTGCTCATCGGTTCATGTTGCCCGCATCGACGACCGCTTCGCGTGATCGGGCGGGAATGCTGCAGGCCTGCGCATTGCGGCGGCGTTGCCGCAACGCCACCGTCAACAGCACGAGAGATGCCACGGCGAGCAGTGGCTGTGTGGGGGCGAACCAGTCGAGTGCGCCGCTGGTGCCGATGGCCAACACAACAACTTTGTTGCACACCGGGCAGCCGATCGCAAAGAACGAGAGCAATCCGCCGGCGGTACCGAGCCGACTCGGTCGCTCGTCGAGTTCGGCATCCGGCGTGGCACTGTCGTCGCCGGGTGTGGGTTCGCGCACATAGGTGGCCAGCAACAGCCCACCGAGGATCGCGCTGATCACCAGCACCGGATACGACCACCAGGTGATGTCGACCGGCCGGGAGAACACCGGGTTCGGCACCACATCGGTGGGCAGGCCGAGTGCAAGGCCGGCCACGATGCTGCCGCCCGCTGCAGCCATCCAGCGACGTGGCGACCAGTGACGCATGAGGCCACGCTACCGCGTTACCGTGTCGCCGTGTCCGTACAGATCCACCCTGTTCCAGGGCTTCCCGAGATCACTCCCGGTGATGATCTTGCTGCGATGATCCTCGACGCCGCCCGCGCCGCAGATACCCCGATTATTGATGGTGACATTGTCGTTGTGACCTCGAAGATCGTGTCCAAGGCGGAGGGTCGCACTGTCGAACTTGACGACATCACACCGGGGGCGTTTGCGAGTGAGTGGTCGCAGCGCTGGGAGAAGGACCCTCGTGTTGTGGAGGTGGTGTTGGCCGAATCGGCGCGGGTGGTGCGCCAGCTCGGGCCGGTTCTTATTACTGAAACGCATCATGGGTTCATCTGCGCGAACTCTGGCGTGGACCAGTCGTCGTCGGGCGCACATGGCCGGTTAGTGCTGCTGCCCGTCGATCCCGACGCCTCAGCGCGCACGATTCGCGCCGGGTTTGCCGCCGCGGGTGTGTCGGCGGCGGTGATCATCAGCGATACCTTCGGCCGGCCATGGCGTGAGGGCCAGACCGATATTGCGATCGGTGTGGCCGGCATGGCACCGATGCGGTCGTACATCGGTGAGGTCGACCCCCACGGACACGAGTTCCGGGTGCAGGAGTTGTGTGTCGTCGATGAGGTTGCAGCCGCAGCCGAACTGGTGAAGGGCAACACCTCGCGCATTCCCGTGGGTGTGGTGCGCGGTGTTGAACACGTCGTCGATGATTCCGCGACGATGGCCCCGGTACTGCGCGACACCAGTCGCGACCTGTTCCGCTGACGTTGCCTCATACCGATCGCGGCTGTGCGATGCCGTCACGGTGTGAGAAGATGCGCCGGTGAAGTTGCGCGAGGGGTACGACATCGGCGAGCGCCTGGCCGACGACCCGCTGGTGTGGTCGGTGCCGCAGTTCCTGACCGATGACGAGCGTCAGCACATCATCGACCTCGCTCGACCCCGTCTTGATTCGGCCAAGGTCACCTCCACTCGGCAGAACACCACCAGTGAGGCCCGCACCGGGTCCGTGGCCTGGGTGCGATACGACGATTCGGAGATCGTGCGCGGCGTCGTCGACCGGGTGGGTGCGATGGTGGGTATTCCGGTCCATCACAGCGAGTCGATGCAGGTGGTGCATTACGCCGAGACCCAGGAGTACCGCCCGCATTACGACGGGTGGCGCCTCGACACCGAGAAGGGACGGCTGCGCACTGAGAACGGCGGCCAACGGGTTCTGACGGCGCTGATGTATCTCAATCAGCCGTCTGGCGGTGGTGGCACGAGTTTTCCGAAGCTGGACCTTGAGGTTGATGCCGAACCGGGTCGCCTGGTCATCTTCCACAACATCTGCGATGAGGACACCAATATTCATGAGGCCTCGCTGCACGGTGGGATGCCAGTGACCGCGGGCGAGAAGTGGGCATGCAACCTGTGGTTCCGGGCGAAGCCGTATCGAGTGGGGGCCGCGTCACCATCGCGGCCCGCACCGAGTAGACGCACTGGCGGTGGCGCACCCGCACGTCGTCGCGGTGGCCGCCGCTGATCAGCCGTCCGCTCTCGGTTCCGGTAACTCGCGCGCGCTGGCCTGCGCGGTGTTCAGGACCGTCCGACGAAACGCGCGTGCTCGGGTGCGGGGGTGCCCGCAAGGTCGGGGTGCACGATCGACGCGATGACGTGGGCGCCGTGCACGATGGCCGGTGAGGGCCGCACGATGAGATGGTCCGCGTCGATCGCCCATACGTCGGCACCGGGCGGCAGGGTGCCGGCGTCGATCATCGCTTGCGCCTGATCGGCGGCGCCGTCAGTGCCAAATCCGCACGGAGCGACGATGACGACCTCGGCGCCACAGGCGCGCACCTCGTCATCATCGATCGGGTGTGAGTGCGCACCGGGGGCGGCAAGCACCGGCTCGCCCCCAGCTGCGACCACGAGTTCGGGTATCCAATGTCCGGCGCCGAATACGGGCGTGCACCACTCGACGACCAGCACCCGTCGGGTTGGTGCTGTCGCCATGCGTGAGGCGAGGCTGCCGAGTTGTGCACGACAATCGGCAATGATCGTGGCTGCGACGTCGGCACGCCCGACAGCGGCCCCGAGGGTGGCGACCGTGTCGAGCACTTCATCGAGGGTTCTGGGGTCGAGGCTGACGACATCGCTGGTGCAGCCAAGGTGTGCGAGAGCATCGGTGACCTCTGCGGTGTCGAGCGCACACACCGCGCAGAGATCCTGGGTGACGATCAGGTCAGGGTTGAGATCGGCGAGGGCGTCGCGTTCGAGGTGGTAGAGGTCGTCGCCGGCTGCAGTTCGTTCACGCACGATGGCGTCGATCTCGGCGGGTGTGAGTCCATCTGGGATGGCGGACGTCGACACGATGCGCCGGCTTCGTGCCTCAGCAGGGGTATCGCATTCGAAGGTGACCCCGATGACGTTGTCTCCGACACCGAGGGTGAACAGGATCTCCGTGGCGGACGGAAGCAGCGAGACGATCCGATGCGGGGTGCTCATAATTCGCAGGCTACGGCGATGGCTATCGGGGCGATTCCTTGGACATCTGTCACCGATTCATTGGTCAGGTGATCACTGAATGAATGATTCGGCACGCGCTGGTTGGTGCGCTAGGGTGTGTCCTACAACCGATACGAACGGGTGCATGTGAGTGCCGTCAATGTCGATGGCGCCGTGCAGAGATTGGCCGGTGGCCTCCCCGTGTGCCGACTACTCCATGAGAGCAGTGATTCGATGACAAAAGTACGCCTTGAAGGCGTCTACAAGATCTTCGGCGAACAGCCCCGGGGGCGGGCGTTGGAACTTGCCCGCGAGGGCGCATCGAAGACCGAGATCCAAACGTGGACCGACCATGTCGTGGGCCTCGCCGACGTGAATTTTGATGTGGCCGAAGGTGAGATCTTCGTGGTGATGGGTCTGTCGGGCTCTGGCAAGTCCACCGCCATCCGAACGGTCAACAAATTGCATTCGGTGACCACCGGGCATGTGTGGGTTGACGATGTCGACATCCAGTCGCTGTCGGGAAAGGCCCTCCAGGCGGTTCGTCGCGAAAAGATGGGCATGGTCTTCCAGCACTTCGCCCTGTTCCCACACCACAACGTGATCTCGAACGTTGCGTACGGGCTCGAGGTCCAAGGTGTCGACCGGCGCGAGCGCGAGCGTGCCGCGCTCGAGGCGCTGAGCCTGGTGGGTTTGCAGGCCTACGCAACGTCGATGCCCGGACAGCTCTCGGGTGGCATGCAGCAGCGTGTCGGACTGGCGCGAGCGTTGGCGTCTGACCCGGACATTTTGTTGATGGACGAGGCGTTCAGCGCGCTCGACCCACTCATTCGTCGGCAGATGCAGGACGAGATGATGGACATCCAAAAGAAACTGCGCAAGACGATTCTGTTCATTACCCACGATTTGAACGAGGCCCTGCGAATCGGCGACCGAGTGTGCATCATGCGCGGCGGTCGGGTTGTGCAGATTGGCACGCCTGAGGAGATCCTCACGAAGCCGGCAACCGGCTACGTCGCTGAGTTCGTCCAAGACGTTGACCAGGGCCGGGTGATCATGGTGAGTGACGTCATGGTGGAGCCTCAGCCAGTTGATCGATCCGCCACGCTGAGTGACGCGGTGCGGGCCGTGTCGGACCGTGCCGGTGCATTCGTGGTCGACGATGTTGGGCGCCCGGTGGCGGTGCTCACCGTCGCTGACGGGTTGCGCTCGATCGAGATGGGGAGCAACTCGCTTGGGGATGCACTGCGGTCTGACTTCGCCACCGCCGGTGCGCGCCAAACGCTGAATGAGGTCTACGCCTCCGCAGGTCGTGGTTTGCCGATCGCCGTGGTCGATGACGACGGTCGTTTGGTGGGCAACCTCGACCCGCGTCACATCATGGAAGAACTCGGTCGTGTCGAGTCGCTCATCGACGAGTTCGAGCGGGAGGTGTTCTTGTGACGTTCCTGATGCAAGACGAAAGTGGGCCCGGCATCCTCGATGACGAGGTGCTCGATGAGTACCTCATTCCGTTTGGCTCATGGATTGAAGAATCGGTCAACTGGACAACGCTGAACCTTGGCGGACTTCTTGACGCCATCGCCTGGCCGTTCGAGTTCCTGCTCGAAAACATCGTCGACAACTTCTTGTTGTCGATCCCGTGGCTGGTCGTCGTGGGCATCATGTTCGCAATTGCGTGGCTGGTGCGGAACCTCACCGTTGCAACCGGTACCGCACTGGGGCTGATCGTGTGTGGGCTGCTCGGCCAAGAATTCTGGGTGCAGACCGCGCGTACCATCGGGTTCATCGTCGTGGCGGTGATCGTCTGCGTCGTCATTGGGATACCTCTAGGGATCCTGTCGGGGCGTTTTGATGGCGTGTGGAAGGTAATGCGTCCCACTCTTGACGCCATGCAGGTCATTCACGCTTTCGTGTACCTGTTGCCCTTCGTGTACTTCTGGGGCGTCGGCCGCGTCTCGGCAACCATGGCCACGATGGTGTTCGCCTTACCGCCGCTGATTCGACTCACGAACCTCGGCATTCGAGGTGTTCCCGAGGACGTGGTGGAGGCAAGCCGGGCCTATGGCGCCACCGAACTGCGGGTACTGCGCGATGTGCAGTTGCCGCTTGCGCGCCCAGCGATCATGACCGGCATCAACCAGACATTGCTGCTGGCGTTCTCCATGTTGGGAATCGCCGCCATTTTGGGTGCTGGTGGGTTGGGTGCGCTGTTGTTCCGGGCGCTCGGTCAGCAGGACGTGAACCTGGCCGCGGCCGCCGGCCTTGGTTTTTTCTTGTTGGCAGTAATTCTCGACCGGATCTCACAAACCGAGGCCGGCTCAAAAAACCTGTTCAGCCGCATGAGCGCAGCATGGAAGGCACGTTCACGGCCTGAGGAACTGCTGAGTGATCCTGATTTCAATCCGGCGGCCGCACCTGCGCCGGACACGTCGGCCACCGATGGGGCGATCGCACCGATCACATCGCGCGAGCGCTTGTTGATCATGGCCAGCGCCACCGGAGCGGTGATCGTATTGGTGTCGCTGTTGCTCACGTGGGCCTCTGGAGGGGCGCCGTTCAGTTCGTATGCCCGTCGTGATGACGCTGATCTGGTCGGTGACTACGGCGCTTTTGCGGCGGAGGGCGGCTCGTGGTTCGGCATCATCGCCGCGCTTCTCGCCGGGGTGGTCATTCTGTCCGGCGTCGTGACCCTCGTGGGACGTTCGGCGAGCCGTTGGCTGTCGGCCGATGGTGCGACGTTGGCCGCCATTGCGATGCTGGTCACTGTCGGGTCGTACTTGATCGGACGGCCCAGCGCACTTGCACCGGAGTACAGCCCCGGTGCGGGTGCATGGTTGGCGGTCGCCGGTGCGGTAGTCGCCACAGCGGCAGGCCTTGGTTGGGTCGCAACTGGGCCGTATGGGCCACGTCGGCCGCTGCGCCAACGAGTGATGGTTGGGCCGGTCCTCCTGGGGGTTACTGCCGTTCTGGTGGCGGTTGTCTCGATGCTGTCGATGTGGCACCTCGATGAGCGTGGTGGCGTGGTGATGACGCCTGAGATCGAAGCTGAAATTGATGACATTAAGGCTCTCGCTGCCTCGGGTGAGATGGACCCTGGTGTTGCCGCAACTGAGATTCAAGTAGTCCGGGCGAAGGCCCAGCAGGATGAGCGGATCGTTCTCGACGGAATGTCGCGGGATGGCACTGGTTTTGGCGTCTGGGCGGTCGTGTTCAGCGTCGGTGCGGCACTAGGTGCCGCTGTCGCCGCCGGGGTCTCCGGCATGGGAGACCGTCGTCGTTGGATTGGTGGAGTTGTGGCAATGGGTCTCGGCGTCGGTGTAACGGCCATGTCCGTGGCATATGTGGCAACCCTCGTCCGCGTTGCGGATCGCAACTACTTCAGCGGTGTAGGTGCGATGTTCGCAATGTTCGCTGGTCTTTTCTTGGTGTCGGCGGGCAGTTCGGTCGTTCGTGGATTTGAGCGAGTGAAGGTGTACGGCGAGGTGACTGCAGAGTTGACCCCGCCGGAGTCTGTGTCAGGAGGGGCTTCTGCTCTCCCTGATACGGAAACAGCAGGAGTCGCTTCGTGAGCAGCGTGAACTGTCACGGCGTGACCAACACAGAAACCCGAAGGAGGGGTTCAATATGACCAAGAGAAGCAGAACGCTTGTCGCATCATTCGCGGCGTTCAGCCTCGTGCTCGCAGCCTGTGGGGGTGACGACGACGCCGCTGAAGAGCCGGCGGCGGAGGCTCCTGCAGAGGCTCCGGCCGAGGAACCCGCTGAAGAGCCTGCTGAGGCTCCGGCCGAGGAGCCGGCTGAAGAGCCCGCTGAGGCTCCGGCCGAAGAGCCGGCAGAGGAGCCCGCTGAAGAGCCGGCCGCCATGCCGGGCGAGGGCGTGTCGATCACCATGGCCAAGGCCGACTGGTCTACCGAGGACCCGAACGCCTACGTCATCCGCGCCGTGCTGCAAGAGCTGGGTTACGACGTGTCCGATCCCAAAGATGTTGAGCTCGGCCCAGCCAACGCGTACATCGCGATGGCTCAGGGCGACGCCGATTTCTGGATCAACAGCTGGTACCCCGGTCACAACTCGTGGCTCGCGAATGAACTGCCAGACGGCTCCCTCGTGGGAGACCACGTCAGCGCAATCGGTGAGATGATGATGGCTGGTGGTCTGCAGGGCTACCTCATCACGAAGTCGTTCGCTGAGGAATACGGCATCACGTCGCTGGATGATTTCAACACCAACGCCGATGCCATCGCGGCCTATGACGCCCAAGACCCTGTTCCGGGTAACGGCATCGCTGACATCTACGGGTGCCAGGAGAGCTGGACCTGCGACGACATCATCCAGAGTCAGGTTGCATTCTCGGGCTGGGAGAACATTCAGCAGACGATTGCTGGGTACGACGCTCAGTTCGCCGAGGCAGCAACCAAGGCTGATGCTGGTGAGCCAGCCATCATCTACACATGGACGCCAAGCGCGTACATCACCCAGATGCGCCCTGGTGACAACGTTCTGTGGTTGAGCGTGGAGGACGTCATCGACGATTCGAACCCAACCGGGGCCGAGGGTGGCGAAGCACACGATCAGCGTCCCGGAACCGCCTCCATTGGAGCCGATAAGTGCCCAGGCTCGGTAGATGGCGTCTGCACCCTCGGGTGGGTGGCTGCCGACATTCAGGCGACCGCGAACAACGACTTCCTTGCTGCCAACCCGGCAGTTGCTGCGGTGCTCGAGGCCTTCCAGATGGACGTCATCGATGTGTCGTTGATGAACGTCGACATGGGTGACGGTGCCGATGTCGAGGAACTCGCCGCTCAGTGGATTGAGGACAACCGCGACCTCGTCGACAGCTGGATCGCGGAGGCCATGGCCGCCGCCTGATCCCTGTTGATCACACTTCGGTGAGTGGCCGGCCCCCTCGGGGGCCGGCCACCATCGTTTTCGCCCGGCTGACAGGGTGGCGATGGTCGTCCCCGTCGGTCACAGCGGGCAACGGGAGTGCTCGTCGGCGGACTCGTCGAGGGTGGTCACGCCCGTCAGCGTCGGCTGTGTGCCGCTGCCGGAGCGGTCAGTGACGTCGCGGCCGCGGCCGCAACCGTCGGCCCATACCGGCCACGGTGGCGGGGATCTGGAGCACGCGCGAGTCGAGCGCGACATCGCGCGAGGGCACCGCTCGGTCGGCCGGCGGATACTGGACCACCCGGACCATCAGGAA
>RFST01000270.1 GCA_009923855.1 Actinomycetota bacterium | reverse complement strand
CCGCTAATCTCGTCCGTGCGCCTGCCACACCGGCACACTAGAGACACCGCCCCCGAAATTGGTGCTCAAGTCATCGCACCGACGTGCCGATACATCCCCTGACGGATCGTGTCCGTTGCTGTCACCATGCGCACACTCACCACACGCCATCGTTTCGGCTTCGCCGCCATGACCACAGCGATCACGCTGCTGGTGGGCCTTCCCGTGGCCGCGAACGGCGACACCACCGTCGGCCGCGACATCATGACGATCCCGGCGCCACCGCTGATCGACCACAGCGACAACACCCCGTGGACCCTCCCAACGCGCCCCGCGCGATGCACGGATGCACAGATCGACCTCGGTGATGTGCGCGCCTGCCTTCTCGACTCCTGGGCCCGACCGGCCGAGCGCGGATGGGGTACCCCGCCCGAACCGCACGGCGATGACGAGGCGTGGACCTGGACCGGTTCGAATTTCAACGGTTCCCCGGCACTGGCCGAATGGGAAACCAGCATGGTCGGCAATGCCGAACGGATCTCACGTCTGCGCGCCGACCGCATCGAGATCCACGCCGACGCCGCGGCACTGTTCCACGGCTTTCTCGAGGAGATCGCCCATCACGGATACGAGGTGCGTGACGGCATCGGCTACTCGTTCCGCTGCACGGCCGGAACCGGCGGATGGGACTGCCCTCACGGAGCCGACGGGCTGTCGTTCCACGCCTGGGGTCTGGCCATCGACATCAACGCCGGCGCGAACCCCATCGTGACCTACCGCGATGCCGATGGCGGATCGGCCTGCGGCGTCGAGATGGTGACGGACATGCCCGAATGGGTGATCCGCACTGCCGAGAAATGGGGCCTGTACTGGGGCGGATATGGCTGGGGTAGCGACTGCCGTTCACCCGACGATGACCGTTCATCAACCTTCCGCGACCCTCCGCACTTTGAATTCCGGGGCAGCCCCGATGTGGCGGCGCGCATCGTTGACTTCAATTTGCGCAACGACCCGACTATTGGCTGTTATGACGTCGTCGCCGATGATGGGTCGACGAGCCTGCGCTGCAATCGAGAGTTCGAGGTGGAGCCCGGCTGGCGCGTGGCCGTCGATACGGGCGCCCCACCAGAGGCCATCGCCGCGGTCGTGAACCTCACTGCCACCGACACCAACGACATCGGTTTTCTCACTGTCGACGACTGCGCGCCGCGCACGCCCGGCATCCCCGATGTCTCCCACCTGAATTATCGCGTCGAAGGTGATGCCGCGAATATGGCCGTGGTGCCACTTGGGCCGCAGGGCACAATCTGCGTGTACCACTCGAGCGTGGTCGACGCGTTGGTCGATGTCATTGGTTTCATCATGCCCGCCACCACCAACGACGCATTGCGCATCACACCGGTGACGCCACGGCGCGCCGAGGACACACGTAGCGGCGCACCACTGGGGGACTTCTCGCTGCACCGCAGCGATGTCGAGGCCGATGGCATCATGCTGGCGAATCTCACGACGGTGTCGATGGACGGTGCAGGATTTGCCAGTACCGGTGACTGCGACCTGTTCGATGGCATCCCCCAGTGGTCGAATATCAACTATTCCGATGAAGCGGCCCGTGCCAATCTTGCCGTTGTGCAGCCTGGAGCGGACGGCACGCTGTGCACCTTCACGCAGACCACGACCCACCTGCTCATCGACGTCCTCGCCGAGTTGACACCCGACGGACTTGGCATTGTGCCGCTGGCACCTCATCGGGTGCTCGACACCCGAACCTGCGACACCGGCGAGTGCCCGAGGGTGCTGCGCGGCGGCGTGCTGCAACGCGTTCCCATCGCAGATGGTGCTGCAGCTGC
>RFST01000269.1 GCA_009923855.1 Actinomycetota bacterium | reverse complement strand
CTGTATTGCGGGGTGAGCCCGCACTTGGAGGCCACGTTGACCACCAGGGTCACGTCGCCGCCGGTGGCGCCAAGGGTGGTCGCCTCACCGGTGATGGTGGTCAGTTCGATGTCACGGAGTGCGGTCATGTGGGGAACGTACCGCCGCCAGCACCCATACCGCCAGCCCTCCACGAACGGTCCAGGCAATAGTCCGCACCAGATTCGCATCCATCAGTCGCGAGTGCACACCGGCATCGAAGCCATCGGCAAGGTCACCATGAGCAGGAGCGGACCAGAACCCGCTAATCACCAGCACGACCCCCATCGCAAACGCTCCAAGCACCGTCGGCACGCGCAATGAGCGGTACCCACCCCACAGTGACGCGGCAACAAGCACCGCAGCGCTCACCCCTTCAAGGGCCCATGGCAACGCGAGCAGGCGCCCGATGCGGTCGACATGTGCCGCCTGGAAGGCCGGGTAGGCCGCTGTACCCACCTCAGCGAACAGCGGATAGTGCACCGTGTGGATCGTCCAGATCAGACCCACCATGAACCATGTGGAGGCGAGGTGAACCACGGCGATTCGACGCAGCATGGTTGGTGTGGGTGACATGGCGATGACCCTAGGCCGTCGTGACTGCGCTCTGACGGCGTGGCCCGTGGCGCGTTCCTGAGATCTGAAGTAGCGTCACCACATGGCCACGACACCTCCGACGTCAGCAGGTCGGCCGACCCGAAGTCGGTCCGATTCGCGGCCGGCACATGGCGATGCACGCCGCGCCCTGCTCGACGCCGTTGGTGCCGACCTCGCAGCGCGCGGACCTCGAGGTGTGGTGTTGGCTGAAATCTGTGACGCGCTCGGCCTCGCCCCCGCCATCGTTAACTACCACTTCGGCAACCGCGACCGTCTGCTCGCCGAGGCAGTCGTGCACGAATACGACAAACTCGTCGACGAGATGAACATCTCGACGCTGTCGATCACCACCAGCGCCGAGGATCAGTTCCGTGAGCGTTTCGCGATCCGTTTCCGCTGGACCGCCGACCATGCCGGCATCGACTCGATGCTCAACTACACCCATGTTCTCGACCCGTCAGGCACCGTGCTCACCGCCGACCTGCACCAACGCATGGGCACCCTTGCCACGCTGGACATGAGCGGCTTGACCACGTGCCTGATCGGCATGTTCCACAACACCGTGGTGAACGAACTGGTGACAACCGATCACCCGCTGTACGACCCGCGGATATCGGAGCTGACTGCATTCGTCGCACTGTCGGGCCTGGGTGCCGCCACCTTCTTGACCGGGCACCATCCAGGCTCCGTACCGCTCGCCACACAATTCCCCGTGATCCTCGCCACGATGCGCGAGGAGTTCACAACGCGGCTGATCGCCCACCTGCGGTGTGAGTTCGATCAGATGCGCTGACGGATACCGTAGAACCATGGCAGCCATCGATCGCGATGCTCCGGTCTACGTGGCCGGACATCGGGGCCTCGTCGGATCAAGCATCGTCCGGCTCCTGCAGGCAGAGGGCTTCACCAACATCTTGACCGCTGATCGGTCAGTCCTTGACCTTCGTGATCAGGGCGAGGTCAGTCACTGGTTCACGGCGAATCGTCCGCGCTACGTGTTTCTCGTGGCCGGCACCGTGGGCGGCATCCTCGCCAACAGCACCCGACCCGCGGAATTCATCTACGACAACATGATGATCCACGGCACCGTGGTGCACGCGGCCCATGAGGTCGGCACCGAGAAACTCCTCTACCTCGGCTCGTCGTGCATCTATCCGCGTCATGCCACCCAGCCGATCACCGAGGACGAACTCCTCACCGGTCCGCTCGAGTCGACCAACGAGTGGTATGCCATCGCC
>RFST01000268.1 GCA_009923855.1 Actinomycetota bacterium | reverse complement strand
TCCGGTGATGGATATGCCCGACGATGAGTGGCAGTACGAGTTGAACCTGAACTTGAACCAGACCTTCTGGGCGACTCGGCGGGCTTTGGCCAATATGGTGCCGCGTGGCTGGGGACGCATCATCGCGATCAGCTCGATTGAGGGCAAGCACGGCAAGCCGAACGTGGCTGGCTATACCGCCAACAAGCACGCCGTGAACGGGTTCGTGAAGTCGGTTGCGCGTGAGGTCGGCCGGTCGGGGGTCACGGTGAATTCGATCTGCCCCGGATTGGTGCTGACGGACATGGTGTACGAGAAGGCTGGTCGCGCACTTGGTCTTGGTGGCGTAGAGGGCGTGATCGAGCACTACACCGCCGATACCGCACTTGGCAGGTGTGTGACCGTTGAGGAATTGGCGGCGATGGCCGTGCATCTGGCGTCAGACGCGGGGGCAGGCATCACTGGCACGAACATCTCCGTCGATGGCGGTGCTGCCTTCTACTGAGGCGTCGCGTTAGCCGAGGAGGTCGCGGGCGACGTCGATCCAGAAGCGGGTCGACAACGCCAGGCTGTCAACGTCCACGCGTTCGTCGTGGCCGTGGAAACGGGTGGCGAAATCGGCGTTGGAGATCGTCGGTGAGAACAGCCCAGCGCCGTAGGCCACCGCACCCATGTTGCGGTACACGCGGGCATCGGTGAAGCCCACGATCAGTTGTGGGGTGAGGGTCATGTCGGGGAACGGTCGCGCGACAGCGCGTTGAATCGAATCCCACAGCGGGGTATCCACCGGTGACAGCGAGGCCGGGTCGTCCATCACGATCTCCACGTCGACCTCGTTGTATAGCTCGCCGAGCGCGGTGCGCAGGTGGGCATCGACCTCGTCGGTGGAGTCACCGGGCATGGTGCGAATGTCGATGTTCAAATCCACGGTGTCGGGAATCACGTTGGTTTTCATCTGCCGGTCTGAGCTCACCAGGTTGGGGCTGAAGGTGGTGTGACAGCAGCTGTACAGATGAGCAGCCCCTCCGGTGTGCGGGAACGCGGCGAGGTAGTCGTCGATGCGATGCGGGTCGAGCATGATCGCGCGGGTCTCGTCATCGAGGCCCATGTTGGCCACTTGGCTCTGCCAGTGCTCATGGAATCGGGCTGGTGCGCGATAGTCGGCGATGGCCTGCACCACAGCGGCGGCGCGCACCAGCGCGTTGTCGCTGCGGAACGGCATCGAGCCGTGGCCGGGTGTGCCGCGCACGCGCAGGCGACGCCAGGCCACACCTTTCTCGCCGACGTTCATGGTGATGGTGGGTGATGTGTCGGTGCCGCCGTGTAGGCCGCCGTTCTCGGTCATCACATAGTCGGCCCAGATCGCGTCACGGTGATGATCAGCCATCCATTGGGCGCCGTAGGCCGAACCGGATTCTTCATCGGCGACGCCGAAGAAGATCAGGTCGCCGCGTGGACGGAACCCACTGTTCGCGAGATGCCGGAACGCGACCGCCATCGATGACGTCAGGTTCAACATGTCGACGGCACCGCGGCCCCACACTTCGCCGTTGATGAGTTCGCCGCCGAAGGGGTCGCGGCTCCATCCTTCGGGGTTCACCGGCACCACGTCGGTGTGGCCCATCAGGCACAGGCTGGGTGCGTCAGGGTCGCTGCCGGCGATGCGCGCCACCATTGAGCGTCGTCCGGGGGCGGCGTCGTAGTGCTCGATATCGCAGCCGCTGCCCGACAGATACTGGGTCAACAGGTCGGCGTTACGGATCTCGTCACCCGATGCGGGGGTGCCGTCGTTCACGCAGGCGTTGCGGATCATGGTCTGCAACAACTCCACCGTGCTGTTCGTCAAGTCGTCCATACGGCCCCCTGTTCCCGTCGGAGTGT
>RFST01000267.1 GCA_009923855.1 Actinomycetota bacterium | reverse complement strand
CGGTGAATTCGCCCGGCGCCCAGCCGAACCCGCCCCCACCGGTCATCTCACCGATACCGCCGAGGACGGGTTTGGGGAACTCAGCGGAGTACGCCCCAGCCGGCCCAAATTCAAAGGGGGCACCGAGGGCATCGGCGCAGGCAGCGGCGATCATCGCACCAACAATGCGATGCCGATGAGTTCGGTTCACCACACCGCTACGCGGGATCTGACGCACAGTTGTCAAAGAGTCGCTCATAGATGTCTCCAATCGATCGGTTTGCACAGGTTCTGATGAGGATGTGGACGCACGGCTGGGGTCACACCAGTGCATAGCCCCAGCCGTCGTCGCCGAGTTCGTCCGCGCGGCGGCGAACGTGTTGACGGGCTCGCGACAGCCGACGGCTGTAGGTCTCGCGCACACCACCCTCACGGACAGCTACGTCGCTCACCGTCTCTCCGTAGGCGTCGACCGCGAGGAGCAGTCGTCGATCAGCGTCGCTGAGCCCCTCGGTGACGTACTCAACCATCCACCGATCGTCGAGGAGCTTCGTCACGGCGTCGTCGAGCACCATGTCGGCTGTGAGCGTGTCGAAGATTGCCCGGTCGCTGGTGCCATCGTGGGCATCACCAGATTGCACGCGACGGCGAACCGACTTTCCACCATCGGCATCAATGGCAAGGTCGGATCCTTCGCCGCGTTGGGCGCGCTGGCGGCGCTCAAAATCAGACTTTGCGTGCGTGACGCGAACGTTGGCCAATTTGCCGGCGGATTCGTAGCGCGTCATGAGCACCTCGCCGCGTTGCATGGCCCACAGAACAACCTCGTTGGCAAGGTCGTCGGCGTCGGCACGACATCCGAAGTTCTTGCGGCACGCGATGCGGTACGCAGCAATGCGTAGCTCCACAAGGAACGCATCAAACTGCGCGGAGGCCACGCGGTGCTGGGCGCCACGCCGCTTTGAGCGGCGGCGCTGCAATGGGGCCTCGGGCGCGACTCCTGCCTGGCAGGAGTGGGAGGACAGGTCAGGAACGACGCTGAGCCGTTCGATCGGTGATTCAGCTGCGGAGAGCTGCTGGGGATTCTGCTGGTTATAGGTGTTGGCTGTGGGCCTCCTCTCATCGGTGCCGGTCTCCCGGCATGGGTTGTTGACGGATAAGTTGTGGGTTAACGCAATGGAACCATGTGGGTGTGACATCACCCCGTCCGATCCCATCTGTGGCGAGATGTGACATAGGTGGCAACATTTGCCTCACAACCCGCTTATGTGCGTCGCCGAAGCGACTCGCGCACCATCGCACAGGGGTGTGACACTACCCGCGGGGCACCACTCCCAGATCCTAGGAAATGCCCGTTGACGTGGGGCTTTCCTAGCCAATCGCCGATCTGGCGGCTCAATCACTCGAGCACATCACCGCCCACCATCAGGTCTCGGCCTCCGGAGCCGTGTGCGTATCGGGCGGGTTCCTCACCTTGTCAATGGCGCGGGTAGACGAGGGCGTAACACTTCGCGCAATTGAATATGTCGTCGCTGCGGCGGCCGACGGCGCTGTACGTGGCGCCACAGTTATCGCACACCCAGGAATGAGGCTGGTTCCAACCGGTGTGCGACTCGCGCACAGCATCACGGTCTCGATCGCCCCACACCGGGTACACGTCGAAACCACATAACGAGCAGGGTGTGGGGTACTCGTACTGCTCGGCCCGCAAACCAACTGCGCTATACCTCGCTCCGCAGTTGGTGCACTTGAGGTGGTCGGGCTGGCGCCATTGACGATGAATGACCATGCCATCAACGTATTGGCAGGGTGTGACACCGCTATCGGCTCGGAAAGCGCGCCCATCGTGGCGTCACACATCGACGCCGTCACCGCGTTATT
>RFST01000266.1 GCA_009923855.1 Actinomycetota bacterium | reverse complement strand
CGACGGGGCATTCGGACTTCTCACCAACGTGGCCTGGACCAATCTCGGACCGGTGTTGCCCGATCGAGTCGAGCAATTGCGTTGGCGCGAACGTGAGAGCGGACGGATCCTCACCGTTCACGGCCTCGACAAGTTCCCGCGGATGACCGACTATGTCGTGCCGAGTGGAGTACGCATCGCCGATGCCGACCGAGTGCGCCTCGGCGCCCATCTCGCTCCTGGAACCACCGTCATGCATGAAGGATTCTGCAACTTCAACGCCGGCACGCTCGGCGCGTCGATGGTGGAAGGTCGCATCTCGGCCGGTGTCGTGGTGGGTGATGGCTCCGACATCGGTGGCGGCGCCTCCATCATGGGCACCCTGTCGGGCGGTGGCAAAGAAGTCATCAGTATCGGCGAACGCTGTCTGCTCGGCGCCAACGCAGGTATTGGCATCAGCCTCGGTGACGACTCGGTGGTGGAAGCCGGCCTCTACATCACCGCCTCCACGCCGATTCTCACTCCCGACGGCGTCGTGAAGGCCCGTGAGTTGTCAGGTATCAGCGGAACTCTGTTCTTCCGTGATGGCATCACTGGCCAAGTGACCGCCAAGCCACGATCGCGCACGTGGGGCGAACTCAACGCCGCCCTCCACAAGAACTGACATGGTCGCGCTGCCGTCGGGTTTCCGCAGTTGGGTCACCAACGTTGGTGTCAAGGACGACTCGCGCGACTTCACCATCGTGGCCGCCGATGCCCCGGTGGCTGCCGCCGGCGTGTTCACCCAGAGCCGATTCGCTGGCCCGAGCGTGGTCGTGAGCCGTGAACATCTCGCCGACGGCCACGCGCGCGCCATGGTCGTGATCTCGAAGAACGCCAACGTGGCCAACGGTCGGGTCGGACTCGCCCACGCGCGAGAGGTGACCCAAGGGGTGGCAGCCTCGCTCGGTTGCGCGGCCAGTGACGTGTTGATCGCCTCCACCGGAGTGATCGGACGGGTGTATCCGATCGACCGCATTCGTACAGGGATCGCCGCCATTCCCTCTCCCCTGCCCGACACCGATGCGACGGCCGTTGCGCAGGGCATCATGACCACTGACACCGTGCACAAGATCGCCGAGGCCACCGTCGGATCGGGGCCGGCGCGAGTGGTGGGCGTTGCCAAGGGTGTCGGGATGATCGAGCCCGACATGGCCACCCTCATCACCATGTGCTTCACCGACGCCGCAGTCGATCGAACCACACTCGATGCTGTGTGGCGACGAGTGATCGACCGCACCTTCAATTGCGTGTCGGTCGACACCGACACGTCCACCAGCGATACGGCTGTGGTGATGGCGAGTGGTGCAGCCGGCGCGGTCGACACAACCGATCTCGAGCAGGCTCTGTTCGAGGTGTGCGAGTCGCTCACCAAACAAGTGGCGCGAGACGGTGAAGGCGCCGAAAAGCTCGTCACCGTGTTGGTGGATCGGGCGCGAGATGGCGAACAAGCCAAGACCGTTGCCAAAGCGATCGTGAATTCACCTCTGGTGAAGACTGCAGTTCATGGCGCCGATCCCAACTGGGGACGTGTCGCCATGGCGGTGGGCAAGTGCAGCCAGTACACCGACATCGATCAGGAACGCGTAATCATCCGCTTCGGATCACAGGAGGTGTACCCGTCACCAGTCGACGACAGCGGGCTCGACGCCTTGTCGACCTACATGCGCGGCAACGAGGTGACGATTCATGTGTCGCTCATGACAGGCGAGGCCGAAGCGACCGTATGGGGCTGCGACCTCACCGACGGCTACGTCCGCATCAACGCTGACTACACCACGTAGGTCGCGCGAAAGATCACTTGGGTGGCATGCGGATGCCGCCATCCACGCGGATGGTCTCGGCATTCATGTAGC
>RFST01000265.1 GCA_009923855.1 Actinomycetota bacterium | reverse complement strand
GCCGACATCGGTCGACCCTCAGCGGTACGCGCCGTCGCTGGAGCCATCGGCCGCAATCCGTTGTCGATCGTGGTGCCGTGTCACCGCGTGATCGGCGCGAATGGTCGACTCACAGGCTTCGCCGGAGGGATTGACGCAAAGGCAGCGCTTCTTGCGATCGAGGGAACGATCATCCCGCACGATGAGCAAGCCCACCGTCGATCTTGATCACCGCTCCGGTCGTGTACGACGATGCATCGCTCGCCAGGTAGAGCGCCGCACCGACCACCTCGTGGGCCTGCCCACCGCGGCGCAACGGAATCTCACGCTCGGCTCGTTCGTTGAACGCGTCCATATCCCATGCTGTGGCGATATCGGTGAGGAAGGGACCGGGCATGATGACGTTGGCACGCACCGTCGGGCCGTACTCGTGCGCCAAACCGGTGGTCAACGTGTTCAGCGCCGACTTCGCCCCGGCGTACACCAACTCGCCGGGGCTGGGTGCCACCGCAGCAATCGATGACACGTTGATGATCGAGCCGCCACCGGCCGCCGCCATCGACGCCCCGAATAGAGCCGACAGCCGAAACGGACCCTTGAAGTTCACCGACATCACCTTGTCGAACAACTCTTCGGTTACCTCGGCGAGCGAGGGGTACAGCGGCGACATGCCCGCGTTGTTCACCAGCACATCACAGCGACCGAATTCGGCGTAGACGAGTTCGTGCAGGGCCGCGCAGTCATCCCACCGGCCGGCATGGAACGCCGTGGCCACCGCTCGGCGACCGGTGCGTTCGATGACCTCGGCGGCAAGCGCGTCGCAGGCATCAACTTTCCGGCTCGCAATCACGACATCGGCCCCGTGCTCGGCAAAGGCAAGCACCATCTCACGGCCTAGTCCCCTGCTGCCCCCGGTGACGACCGCCACCCGTCCGCTGAGATCGAACATGTCCGACATGGCATCCTCCTCTGCTGCATCGATGCGTCCGAGGGTAGTTCCGATGCCCAGACCCAACCGGGCCGGCCACGGCGTTGTCCCATCAGAATCGCTGCAGGAATGACCCAGCGATCCATGTGGTTGCCACCGGTATGAACACTGCCACCACACAGCGCCGCGGTAACCGTGTCGAGTTCTCGCTCTCACGCACCCTCAACCTGACCGCCGATCGGGCATGGGAGATGCTGATCGACTGGCCCGGTCATGCCGACTGGGTGCCGATGACTCGTGTGGAGGTCGACCCAGATAACCCCAATCGGTTCACCGCATGGTCAGGACTGGGCCGACTCGCATTGGAGGACCGCATGGTGGTCCGAGAGATGGACACCGAGTCGACACCTCGGCGATGCGTCGTCGACAAACTGGGGCCGATCCTCGTCGGCGAAGCCGAGTTCACTGTCGCACCGGGGCCATCGGGAGTCACCAGCATCGTCACCTGGCGCGAAGACGTTCACGTGCCGTATCTGCCACGGTTCGCCAGCGGCATCGTCGGTCGCGTCGGTGCTGCGCTGTTCTCTCAGTCGCTGCGCCGCATGGCCCGCGCGGGTTGAGCCGTCACGGCAACAAGCCGTGGGCGAGGCGCCCCAACTTGCGGTACTCGCGTTCAAGACCGACACGCAACATGTCGCGCGAGATCGCAGACCCCTGCTCCACCGCCATGAACGCTGCGGCGACTGCCACGTTGCGGATACTGCCACCGGCGAGAGAGATCGTGGTGAGCTCCGCGATATCCACCGATGCATCACAGGCCGATAACGGCAGATGCAACTTCCACAGTCGCTCACGGGCATCGGCGTCGGGCACGGGGAACTCCACCATTGCCTGCAGTCGGCGTTGGAAGGCGCTGTCGACGTTGCCGGCGAAGTTCGTGGAGATGATCACGAAACCCTCAAAGGTCTCGA
>RFST01000264.1 GCA_009923855.1 Actinomycetota bacterium | reverse complement strand
CGCGATCGGCAATGGCTGATGTACGGCATCGGCAGCTGGTTCATCATGGGCCTCGGCCTGCGCAACCTCGTCCTCGGTTCCTGACCGTTACGAATCGATGGCATACAACTCGCGGATAAAGCGCGTGACGTACTCGATCACCGGTTGACCGCGAGGAATTGGCACTACAAGTTGTCGGAGGTCCTCTTTGAGTACCGCTCGTCGCGAGAGCCGCTGCAGTCGCATCGTGGCGCTGAGAGGAAGTTCCACCGGCGACATCCGCACCTGTTGCGACGACCTCGGGTCGCCGGTGACAGTGACATCGCTGATACCGACGCGTAGGCAGTCCGCACGGAGGCGGGCAATGTCGAGCAGCGCCTCGGCCGCAGCCGGGGGTGGGCCGTAACGATCCACCCACTCGGCGCGAATGTCGTCGACGTCGGCGGCGGTCGTCACATCGGCAAGGCGGCGATACGCGCCAAGACGCGACTCCTCACGGGTCACGTAGTCGGCGGGGAGATGCGCATCGGTGGCCAGATCGAGGTTCACCACCGGTGGCGCATCAGGGGTCTCGCCCTTCATTTCTCCAACCGCCTCGGTCACCATCTGGCAGTAGAGGTCGTAACCGACCGCCGCGATATGTCCCGATTGCGATTCGCCGAGCAGGTTGCCGGCCCCGCGAATCTCGAGGTCGCGCATGGCGATACGGAAACCTGATCCCAACTCTGTCGACTCGCCGATCGTGCGTAGACGCTCGTAGGCCTCCTCGCTCAAACGTGCATCAGCTGGATGGAACAGATAGGCGTAGGCACGTTGGCCACTGCGTCCCACCCGCCCACGTAACTGGTGCATCTGCCCCAGACCGAGCAGGTCGGAACGCTCGACCACCAAGGTGTTCACGGTCGGCATGTCGATACCCGATTCGATGATGGTGGTGCACACGAGAACGTCGTAGGCACCTTCCCAGAAATCGAGCACGACCTGTTCCAGGCTGCCTTCATCCATCTGGCCATGGGCGACAGCCACACGCGCCTCCGGGACGAGTTCGCGCAGTCGGGCCGCTGCGCTATCGATCGATCGCACGCGGTTGTGTACCCAGAACACCTGGCCCTCACGTAACAGTTCGCGACGGATCGCCTCGATCGCCACCCGTTCGTCGAAGGGGCCGACATGGGTGAGGATCGGCTGGCGGTCCGCAGGCGGGGTCTGCAGCAGCGACAGATCCCGGATGCCCACCAGTGACATCTCGAGGGTGCGGGGAATTGGCGTGGCGCTCATCGTCAACACGTCGACCGCGGTGGAGAGCTTCTTGATGGCTTCTTTGTGCTGTACGCCGAACCGTTGCTCCTCGTCGACGACCAGCAGCCCCAACCGCGCAAAGTTCACATCGGCGGTGAGCAAGCGGTGGGTGCCGATGATCAACGGCACCCGAGGCCACATCAGCCAGTACGCGTTTGGCCTCGGCGGCGGTGAGGAACCGGCTCAGCACCTCCACCCGAATCGGATATCCGGCGAACCGATCGGCAAATGTCATGCCGTGCTGGGTGGCGAGCAGGGTGGTGGGGGCGAGTACCGCGACCTGTTGGCCGTCTTGGATGGCTTTGAATGCAGCGCGCACGGCGACCTCGGGCCGACATCACCGACTAGGAGACGATCCATCGGCGTGGAGCGCTCCATATCGGCCTTCACATCAGCGATAGCGCCGAGTTGATCTTCGGTCTCCACGAACCCGAAGGCATCTTCCATCTCGGCCTGCCATGGCGTGTCGGGTGCAAAGGCATGACCAGGTGTGGAGATCCGTTGCTGGTAGAGGAGCACCAGTTCTTGAGCGATCCGGCGGACCTCCGATCGCACCCGTCCCTTGGTGGCTGCGAAGTCGGATCCACCGAGACGATGCAAGCTTGGCGCCTCGCCACCCACATAGG
>RFST01000263.1 GCA_009923855.1 Actinomycetota bacterium | reverse complement strand
GGAGCGAGATGGGCCCGATCGTCACACCGGAGAGCCGTGATCGCATCGTGGGGTTCATCGATGCGGGCGAGGCTCAGGGCGCCGAGGTGCGAGTGGATGGTCGCGGGCTGGTGGTGCCCGGCCACGAAGACGGTTTCTTTGTGGGGCCGACGGTGCTCGACCGGGTGGATGCGTCGATGGATGTGTACACGAACGAAATTTTCGGGCCGGTGCTGTCGGTGGTGCGCGCCGACGATGTGGATGCGGCCATCGCGTTGATCAACGCGAACCCGTATGGCAACGGCACCGCGGTGTTCACCAATTCAGGTGCGGCCGCGCGCCGTTTCGTGCGTGGCGTGCATGTGGGCATGGTCGGGGTGAATGTGCCGGTGCCGGTGCCGATGGCGTTCCATTCATTCGGCGGGTGGAAAGACTCACTCTTCGGCGAGCATCACGTGCATGGGCCCGAAGGAGTGGAGTTCTATACCCGGGCGAAAGTGGTGACGCAGCGCTGGCCTGAGTCGGGTCTGCCCGGCGACGCATCACTCGATATGCCAACGGCACGATGATGCGCGTGTCGGTTCTGGCGCGGTGGTGGTCTGGCGCGGCAATGATTGTCGTTGGGTTGTTCACTGTTGTGGCGTGTGGGGGCGACGAGTTGGTGTCACCGACACCGACGTTCCCTGAGGTACGGGTGACGTCCACCACGTCGTTGCCGCCGGTCACGTCGACAACCGCGCCGATCGATGTGGTCACCGCGGTCACCCCGGTGTTCACCGCATTGGCGTCGCGTGACGTGGATGCATTGGCCACTGTGGTGGATGCGGGCGTGGTGCCTGGTTCGGCAGGTGGTGAGTATGTGGCGCACCGGGCTACGGCCGAGGCGGTGTTGGCTGCTGCAGGTGTGGAGCGGGCACCGGTGAATGTGGTGGCCGACCCTGGTGGGGCCACAGCATTCACCTTGTGTGTCGATATGGGTGAGTGTGTGGTCTACGACCAGATCGAGGTCGATGCCGCGGCACGGTTGTCGTCGTTCGCTGTTGATGGCGTGCCGGTGGATGATCTGGTGTCGCCGGCGGGGCCGGTGGTGGCCGTTGGTGGCGCGCAGGCGCGGGTGGTGTCGGCCGCGGTGGCGTCATCGGGCGACGTGTCGGTGGTGGTCGAGGTGATCGCCGGCGATGAGGCGGTGGATGTGGTTGGCGTGTCGGCGGTGCATCGCCCGCGGTTCGATACCTCGGCATCGGCGCGCGAGGTGCGCGCGGTGTGGGGTGATGGTGTGGTGCCAGCGCAGCAGTCGGCCCGCGTGCTGATGGTGTTCGATGCGGGCCCACTTGATGGCGACGTCGTGATGTCAGTGGTATTCGCGAACGGCGATAACGAACTGCTCGCCCTACCCCTCATCGCGCCGTAACGCCTTAGTCGAGGATGGGGGCGTCGAAGGTGTCGCCCTCGATGTCGACGATTTCGAGTGGCAGGGTGCGTACCGCCACGGTCACGTCCCCGGGAAGGTTGCGTTCCAGCAGGTCGGCAAGGCTGTCGAGGCCGAGCGGTGTGTCGGCGGCGGCCAGGTCCACGGTGGCGTTCCATCCCACTTGTTCGCCTCCGGTGAGGTCGGTGGCGATGACGCGCACACTGGTGCGTGGCCCCACCCATGCGGCCACCAGTCGCTCCATGGTCTCGGCTGGTGTTTCGGTGGGGGCGTTCGGGTCGATGGTCTGAATCCAGCGGATGGCCAAGGTGACGGGCCGGCCAAGGCTTTCGGCCACCGTGTCGGGAAGGGTCGGGTCGCTTGGTGGGGCTGTGGGGCCCGACACCACCGCGGTCACGTCGTCGCCGTCCACGGTCACGTCCACCAGTGTCAGCGGCGTGCCGGTGGCGGCCACGCGGGTCACCCAGTCGTTGATGGTGGCGGCGGCGACGTCGGT
>RFST01000262.1 GCA_009923855.1 Actinomycetota bacterium | reverse complement strand
TAGAGCGTGCAGGCGAACGCGTCGACCGCACCGCACCTCCCGCGGTGCAGCATCCCGTAGTGCGACGTCATCCAGTGACAGGGTTGCCGTGTCTGTTCGTGAACCGGGTGTTCACACGTTCTCTCGATGGCGTGCCAGCACCGGAGAACAACGTGCTGCTCCCCTATCTGTGTGACGTGGTTCGCGATCCGGAACTGCAATGCCGATTCCGCTGGCAGGTCGGTGATGTGGCGATCTGGGACAACTGTGCGGTACAGCATTACGCAACACCCGACCACGGCGGAGACCGCCGCATGCATCGCGTGGTGTTGGCTGGCGACCCAGTGGTCGCGCACGCGGCCTAGAGCACGTTGTCGTCGGCGGCGTTACCCGCCATCGACCAGTTCACCCAGTCGGCGCCGTAGGTGGCGTCCTCCAGTGCGCGCAGATCGGCGAAACGTCGCCGAACCTCGTCGCGTCGGGCTGGGTCCATGGCCAGGTTGACCATTTCATGCGGGTCTTCTTGTAGGTCGTACAACTCGTGATCGTGGTCGTCGAAGTGGGCGTCGCGTCCGAATTGCATCTCGCCTCCAAAGGGGATGCCCACGGTGTTGTTGCCGCCGCCCACGCCGTAATAGCGGCAGTACTTGTAGCGACCGTCGAACATGCCCGACGATGCGTAGCGCACATGCTCCACTCCGGAGTACCACGGCCATTCTTGGCCGAATAGGACGGTGTCGCGCACGTGGGCCCCTTGATCGCTGAACAGCGGTGTCAACGAGTCGCCGCGCAGGGTTGGTTCGTTCGACACGTCGACTCCGGCGAGTTCGGCCACGGTCGTGGCGAGGTCGACGTGGCAGGTGAGAGCGTCGGTGCTGGTGCCCGGCGTGGTGAGCCCCGGCGCCACGATGTACAGCGGGATGCGCATGGTCTCTTGGTAGTTCCATGGGCCTTTTGAGCGCAGGCGATGTGATCCGCATTGGTCACCGTGATCCGATGTGAAGATCACGATCGTGTCACGCCACGAATCGGTGTCGTCCATGGCGTCAAAGATCATGCCGATGCATTCATCGTTGAGTTGGTGGAGTTTCGCGTAGTAGTCGAGACCTCGCAGCCAGATGTCGGTGTCGGCGCGATCCATCACGCCGGGCATGCCCCATTTTTCCATCTGTGTCATCCAGCGACGATGCACTTCTGGTTTCGTCCAGAGGTCGTCGTCGAAGTTGGCCGGCAGTTCGGTGAACCAGCGTTCAACTTCGAATGGGAATGCGGGGAGGTTGTCTTTGCGGCCCCAGTCACGACCGGCAAGACGGTCGCGGACTTGGGCGTAGTACTCGGGGTCGCGTTCCCAGTACCAGGGCTGGTCCACCGGGTACCACATGATGTCGTGGGGGTTCACCAATCCGACGGCAAGGAACCATGGTTGGTCGCTGGGGCGTGTTGTGCGCAGCCAGTCGGCGCTTTGCCGGGCGATGGGTTCGTCGTACTCGGTGCCGGTGCCGGCGAGGCCCCACCAGGCCTGGTCGTTGCCTTCCCAATCGCTGAAGCCGTAGGCCTCCATATTGGGCGTTGGTGTGGCTTCGAGGTGCCACTTACCTTTGAACGCGGTGTAGTAGCCCTGGTCGCGCAGCATGTGACCGAGGGTCCGCGCGGTGTAGGAGAGTTCTGGGTTTGAGGGGCCGGTGGAGTTTTCGGTGACGCCGTGCTCAGCCATGTACTGGCCGGTGAACAGCGTGGCGCGCGACGGCGAGCATGGGGAGCTGTGGGTGTAGTAGTTGGTGAACTCGAGACCGTTGTCGATGAGTCGTTGACGGTTGGGCAGTGGATAACCCGTGGGCAGCCAGTCGCGTTGACGCTCCTGATCGGAGACGATCATCAAAATGTTTGGTGCGTTCATATATGTACGGTACCACGGGGATTAGCCCATGTC
>RFST01000261.1 GCA_009923855.1 Actinomycetota bacterium | reverse complement strand
GAACCCCCGACATCTTCCTTGTAAGGGAAGCGCTCTGGCGGCTGTTCGGGCGGTGAGCCCGAACAACCTGTGTGACCTGCGGCTTTCGCCTCGGTCACGCCAACTGAGCAACCAGGTGACCCCTGTTTGAGATCTTCTCTGAAGTCATGACGGGAAGGAACCGGCATGCAATTCAGCGACTATCTGGACGAGTTCGTCACCGACTGGCAACTGACAGGACGAGCGGCGTCTACAGCGGCCACATACCGGCGTTATCTGGAACAGTTCGACACGTTCGCATCGTCACCCACGCTGCTCACGGCGAAGGAATGGCTGTTGAGTTCAGTGTCGGCAGAGACAGCCAGGGGGCGTGCACGGGCACTCAGGGCGTTTGGTGCGTGGGCGGAAGACAGCGACGGACCGGACTGGGTGTGGTGGCGTGATGTGCCGTTGGCACACACGACACATCGCCCGCAACCGACCGTTGATAAACGCACCTATGAGCAGGTGTCAGCGGCGTGTGGTTCCCACCGGGATCGGTTAGTCGTGGAGTTGTTGTGGTGCACAGGGATGCTGCGCCGTGTCGGCGCACCGTCAGCGCATGCGTGGCGGCGGGGTTGGGCGGTACACGCTTTACGTAGCGGGGTGTCACAGACGTCGGTGCAAGCAGCAGCTGGTTGGTCGTCGGGGGCGATGGTGACCCGTTACACGGCGGCGGTGTCTGGTGAGTTGGCCATCAGCGAATTCCACCGCAGTACTTGACTCACCAGGACAACAATAAGCATTATTGCCAAATGCTCAGCCTCCGCCACCCTCTCCTCTCCTTCGTTTCCGCCGTCGTGCTTGCCTGCGGGATTGCGATTGCATCGCCATCAACCGTCAGTGCAGCTGACGCCACGTGGGCGGGTTGCAGTGCAGATGGAACAGTGACGATTGCTTCCGGTGGGTCGGTGGCACTCAACATCACCGGGTGTACCGGTTACGGCAGTTATCCAGCCATCGCAAAGTGGAGCACAGGTTCTGGTGTGACCGGTTCGAATGTTGCGAAGTTCACCGTCGGAGAGAACGTCTATCAGTCGTTTCTCTTCGCCGCCATTTCTGTCTCTTCCGACTATCCGGAGGTGAGTTTCACGTCATCCGTGTCCACTCCTGTGACGGCGTACATCACTACGTGCAATGACGCCGACGGGTCCGGGGACTGTGGCGATGGCCCCGGCGAGACCGCGACGACGCTGACCGTCACTGTCACTGGAGGAGGTGGCGGCGGAGGCGCTGGCGGCGGTAGCAGTAGCTCGTCCAACCCCGGTTGCGAAGTTGCGGGCAAGCCGTGCAAGGTTCGGCCGTGGCCGTGGGCTGTTGCCCGCACCGACCATGTGATTCTCACCTGGGAGGCCCTCATCGACGCCGAAGCCGGCACCGGCGGCGTCACCTCCTACCGAGTCGAATCCACCCCGGCCGGCGGAACCTGCATCCTTCGGCTCTCCGAAGTCCCAGCCGGCGAATCACTGCCAACGACCTGCAACATCACCGGTCTGGAACCCGACACTGACTACACGTTCACCGTGTACGCCTCCAGCGCCTACGGCGAAGGACCCGGACAATCAACCCAAGAAGCCGTTCGACTGCTGGCTGCTGCGACCCCAGCGGTCACTGTTCCCGCTGTGACCCCGGAAACACCTGCGCCGACGCTTCCCGCAACGGGTCAACAAACCGTGCTGGTCGGCGTTGCTGTGCTGCTGATCGGATTGGGCGCATTAGCGACGCTCAGCGTGCGTCGCCGCCATGACCTCAACCAGATGGCTCAGGCAGTACAGCATCCATAAACAGGTCGACGACAGCCGCAAGCGACTCCGCCGGGACGGCCGGTTCAACCAGGTCGGCAATCACCATTCCCAACGCGTAGGCCTGCACGAACACAGCCAACGCCGTTGGGTCGACGTCACCACGCACCAAGCCCCTCACTTGTAG
>RFST01000027.1 GCA_009923855.1 Actinomycetota bacterium | reverse complement strand
CGCGACCGGTTTCACCGACGACCTCGTACCCCTCTTCGACCAGCGTCTCGCGCAGATCCATTCGGATGATCGCCTCGTCTTCGGCGATCACGACCCGGATCGACATGGGGTTCCTCCTTCGTGCTCGAGCCGCACCGTAGCCGCCGCGCGGTGCTGCACCACGGGCGTTCGGTCAGCCACGGGCCAACTCATCAAGCCAGCGGTCAGAGCGCGCCTCCAGTTCGCTGATCTCGTGGCGGATCTGGTCGCGGTGTCGACACAGCGCGTCGGCGTGCTTACGCGCTTCGGCCGCCTCCTGTGCGGCGAGGGGTGTTTCGGACACCATCGCGCGCAGCTCATGGTCATCGGCAGCATCGGCCACGACGCCCAATTGTTCATCGACTTGGGCCAACTCAACACGCAGACGCTCGAGACGTTCTGCTGCTTGCGTCAGGCGACGCTCCACCAACCACCGGGCCACGATGCCAATACTACGGCGACCCCAACGCGGCATCAGGTTCTACGCCGGACCCGGCTGCGAATGGGTCGCCATCGACGCACCCGATGAACCGGAAATGTGGTGCCCCGAGTCGGATTCGAACCGACACTGGACGGTGTTTGAGACCGCTGCCTCTGCCGTTGGGCTACCGGGGCCACATCACATCACCTTCGGTGACGCCAGGTGAGGTTACCGGTGACGACCCGCAGCCTCCCACCGCTAATGCAATCGCACCTCTCACCCCCGGCAGGGGTCTACTGTCGTGGCAATGCTCGCTTTCACATTCCCCGGACAGGGCTCGCAGCGTCCCGGTATGGGGCGTCCCTGGGCCGACCATGACAGCTGGGACCTCGTCACCGAGGCCAGCGACGTGGTCGGGCGCGATGTGGGTCACCTCCTGCTCGATGCCGACGCCGACGAACTACGTGACACTCGCAACGCGCAGCTCACCACGTTTGTGTCGAGCCTGATGGTGCTCGATGCTGTCCAACGCCTCGGCATCGACGCCGATGTGTACGCCGGCCACAGCTTGGGCGAATACACCGCGCTGGCCGCCTCGGGCGCTCTCGGATTCGACGACGGTGCCCGCCTCGTGGCTGAGCGCGCGTCAGCAATGCACGATGCCGGCCAGGAACGCCCCGGCACGATGGCGGCCGTACTCGGCCTCGACGATGATCAGGTGGAGGTTGCCTGCAACCTCGCCGATGCCGACGTATGGGTGGCAAACTTCAACGCGCCCGGCCAGGTTGTGATCGCCGGCTCCCCTGACGGGGTGGCCGCAGCAGGCGAACAAGCCAAAACTCTCGGGGCGAAGAAGGTCATGCCCCTGCAGGTGTCGGGAGCATTCCACACACCGTTCATGGCGCCGGCGCGCGACCGATTGCGGGCCGCCATCGCCGTCGCGGCGATTCGCGACTCGGACACGCCGGTGGTGTCCAATGTGGACAGCCAGCCCCACACCAGCGGCGAGGAATGGACGAGCTTGTTGTCGGCACAACTCACCAGTCCCGTGCGCTGGAAGCACGGCCTGCAGGCAATGGCGACAATGGGCGTCACCGCAATTGCCGAACTTGGCCCCGGTGGGGTTCTGACCGGTATGGCCAAGCGCAGTCTCGATGGCGTCCGCACGGTGTCGGTTGCCACCCCTGACGAACTCAGCCGACTCATGGAGTGGGTAGCCGGTGGCGATGCCTCTCCGCCCGCCCACGAAGGCGAGCACCTGTTCGCACACGAGCGACTCGTCGTGAGCCCAGCCGCGGGCGTGTTCACCAGCGCCGGCCTCGACAGTGGCACGGCCATCACCGTCGGCAGCGTCCTCGGCCACGTCGCGGATACCGAGGTGAGGTCACCCTTCGCCGGTGTCCTGCAGAACTACATCGCCGTCGACACCGAGCGCGTGGCGGCTCGCCAGCCCATTGCATGGCTGCGCACCGACTGATCGACATATAGGGGGAACGACATGCCAGCGACACGACCGGGCAGTATCGGAGGGGTGATCTCCGGGTGGGGTGCCACCTTGGGTGAGCGAGTGGTCACCAACCACGACCTAGCCCAAACCCTCGACACGAGTGACGAATGGATCGTCACCCGCACCGGCATCTCCGAGCGCCGCATCGGCGGTACCACCGCTGGCCTCGCCTGTCGCGCTGCCAGCGACGCGCTGTCCCTCGCGGGCCTCACACCCGACCGCATCGATGCCCTCATCTTGTCCACCACGACCCCCGATCGGCAGTGGGGCACCGCTCAAATCGTGCAACGTGAACTCGGCCTGCAGTGCGGCTCATTCGAGGTGAACGCGGCATGTTCAGGTTTCGTCTACTCGCTGGTAAACGCACACGGGTTGCTGGCCATGGGTGCCGATCGTGTGTTGGTGATCGGTGCCGACACGCTGTCGCGCATCACCGATTGGAATGACCGCGCGACCGCACCATTGTTCGCCGACGCAGCAGGAGCGGTCGTTCTCGAATCAACTGACGGGCCCGGACAACTACTCGGCTGGGACCTCGACTCCGATGGCAGTGCCAGCGAACTGCTCTGGGCCGATGTGGGTGGCACGGTGAACATGGAAGGTAAGGAAGTCTTCCGCCGGGCGGTGCGCATCATGATGGATTCGGCCGAGAAGTCCATGCGCCACGCGGGTATCACCGCCGATGATCTGGCGCTGATCGTTCCGCACCAGGCAAATATCCGCATCATCACCGCCGCGTGCGAACGCTTGGGCGTCGACATGGAACGCGCTGCGGTCACCATTGACCACACCGGCAACACCTCGTCGGCGTCCATCCCCGTCGCCCTGACCGAGGCTCTGGAGGCCGGCCGGATCGCTGACGGCGACAACATCTTGCTGGTCGGCTTCGGTGGCGGCATGACCGCAGCGAGCGCTGTTCTGCGCTGGGGAGGGGCCACATCATGAGCCGTAATGTTCTCGTCACCGGCGGCAGCCGAGGTATCGGCCTCGCCATCGCCCGCCGCCTCGCCGCCGCAGGCGACAACGTGGCCGTGACCTACAACTCATCACCCCCGCCAGACGGGCTCAAGGGCGTAGCGTGCGATGTGACTTCCTCAGACGATGTCGAGCGGGCCTTCACCGAGGTCGAGGAATACTTCGGTGGGCCTGTTGAGGTCCTCATCTCGAATGCGGGCATCACCCGCGACGGGCTCCTCATGCGCATGGGCGACGACGACTTCGGAGCGGTGATCGATGCCAACCTGACCGCGGCGTACCGGGTGACCCGACGGGCGACCCAAAAAATGCTGCGGGCACGCTGGGGTCGTGTAATTCTCGTCTCGTCGGTCGTCGGCTTGCTCGGCGCTGCTGGCCAGGCCAACTATGCGGCCTCCAAGGCCGGCCTCGTCGGCTTCGCCCGGTCGGTGGCCCGAGAACTGGGCTCACGGGCCATCACCGTCAACGTCGTCGCTCCCGGACCGGTCGCCACCGATATGACGGCCGCACTTGCCCAAGAGCGCCTCGATGCGATCACCGAGGCCGTGCCCCTCGGACGCATGGCCGACCCTGATGAAGTCGCTGCGTTGGTGCAGTTCCTCGCGTCGGACGATGCTGCGTACATCACCGGCGCAGTGATTCCTGTCGACGGTGGCCTCGGCATGGGCCACTGACACTCCACTGTCGACCGATTCGAATTATCTACACTCTCAAAAGTTGCTGCGATCGACGCGGTGACCACGATCAAGGAGTCAACGTGGATCAAGAACTGTTCGCCCGTTTCCGCAAGTGCGCCGTTGAGGTGCTGTCGGTGTCTGACGACAAGGTGACCCCCGACGCCAAGTTCGGCGACGATCTCGATGCCGACAGCCTCGACCTCGTCGAGCTGGTGATGGCCCTCGAGGAAGAGTTCGACATCGAGGTGCCCGAGGAAGAACTCGAGGGCATCGAAACCGTCGGCCAGGCATTCGAACTGGTCACCAACAAGCTCTGATGCGCGGCTCGGGCCGTCGCGTCGCCATCACCGGCCTCGGTGTGGTGGCTCCCTGCGGTGTGGGGCGCGACGCATTCTGGAACGGGCTGTTCGGCCCCGGCATTGTTGGTGCTGAACGACACATCACCATCGAGGACTGGGATCCATCCCCGTGGTACGACAGCCCCAAGGACGCACGGCGTGCTGACCGCAGTGAGCAATATGCGATCGCCGCGGCAGCTGAGGCCCTGGAGCAATCGGGGCGGCCCGCGGCCGATGATGCTCGCATCGGCACGATTTTCGGAACCGGCGTCGGCGGTATTCACACCCTGGAGGAGCAGATCGCTATCCGTCTCGACCGCGGTGAACGTCGCGTATCGCCGTTCTTGGTGCCGATGATGATGGCGAACGCGCCAGGTGCCGCTGTGTCGATGCGACACGGCCTGCGCGGCCCGAACGAAACCATCTGCACCGCCTGCGCGGCCGGCACCCACGCCATCGGGTATGCCGCACGGCTGATCGCGTGGGACATGGCCGACGCCGTCGTGACCGGAGGCACCGAATACGCGGGCACACCCACTTCGCTGGCCTCATTCGGCAATATGACCGCGCTATCAGGTGAAGGCACCAGTCGCCCGTTTGATGCTGCCCGTGACGGCTTCGTCATGGGTGAGGGCGCCGCCGTGCTGGTCCTCGAAGAGTGGGACTCGGCCGTGGCGCGCGGCGCCACCATCCTCGGCGAAATTCTCGGCGCTGGATCGAATGCCGACGCACACCACATCACCGCTCCGTCGCCCGGCGGAACCGGCGCCATCGGCTGTATGCGCCTCGCTCTCGACGACGCTGGGCTGTCACCGTCGGACATCACCCAGATCAACGCTCATGGCACCTCCACCCCGTTGAACGATGCGGCGGAAGCCGCTGCGATCAGCGACGTATTCGGAGCCGGCGCAGTGCCGGTGGTATCGACCAAAGGTGTGACCGGCCATGCCCTTGGTGCTGCTGGCGCGTTGGAGGCGGCAGCGGTGGTGCTCTCGATGCAGCACCGCATGATCCCACCAACGGCGAACACCACCGAAGTCGACCCCGAATTGCCGATCGACCTCGTGACCGGGTCGGGTCGCGCATGGGAACCAGGGCCGACGATGTCGAACAATTTCGGTTTCGGCGGCCACAACGGCTCGATCATCATCGGGCCTGCCTGACCCGCAACGCCGCGAGCGTCAGGCGGGGGCAATCACGAACATCAGGTCACACTCGGTAGCAACCTCGCCGTTCACCAGCGCGCGGCCACTGCCCTTGCCCGCGCGTGTCGACAAACGGCCCATCGTGCACTCGAGCACAAGTTCATCGCCGGGGACCACCTGGCGACGGAACCGTGCCGAGTCGATACCCCCGAACAGCGGCAGGCGCCCGGTGAAGCGTTCATCTGCGAGCACCGCCAACGCACCGACCTGAGCAATGGCCTCGCACATCAGCACGCCGGGCAGCGTGGGCCGGCCGGGAAAATGCCCCGAGAAGAACCACTCGTCGCCGGCGAGACGCCACCGCCCCCGGGCGGATTCACCCGGCACGATCTCGTCGATGTCGTCGACGAAAAGGAATGGCGGGCGATGGGGAAGGAGATCCTCGGGACGCACGACGCGATGCTAGGACACCGTGTCGATCGCAGCACGAACCTCGGCGACATAGTCACCCACTGCGTCGGGGCCGCTTTCCATCATGCGCCGCATCATCGATGCACCCTGAATCACCCCATCGGCCACGGCACAGGCCTGTGCTGCTTGCTCCGCATTCGACACGCCCACACCAACCAACACCGGCAACTCTGTGAGGGGTCGCAGACGGCTCGCCAGTTCGGTGGCTGTGGCTGCCAGCGATGCACGCTCTCCGGTGACGCCCAGCAGACCCACCGAGTAGACGAAACCGCGCGCGCGAGCGACCACCCGAGACAGGCGGTCGTCGTCAGCGGTGGGGGCTGCGAGCATCACGGTGGCCACACCGGCCGCGTCGGCCGCATCACACCACTCCCCTGATTCCTCCAACGGAAGATCGGGCAGGATGCAACCGGTCACCCCAACAGCAGCAAGCCGTTGAGCGAACCGGGTCGGACCATCGTGATGCACCAGGTTGTAGTAGGTCATCACTGCAAGAGGAACGTCAACGTCGAGATGCGGGACTTCTTCGATGACCGACTGCGGTGTTGCACCCGCATCTAGCGCGGCCTGCGAGGCCCGCTGAATAACCGGGCCGTCCATCACCGGGTCGGAGAATGGCACGCCGATCTCGATGGCGTCGGCACCGTTGGCGGCACAGGCCCGAATGGCCTCTTGCCATCCGGGATACCCACCGGTGATGTACGGCACAAGCAGATGTCGGCCGGCCGCTCGACGCTCGGCGAGCGACGAGGCAAGATCGAACGTCATCAGAGGCGATCCGCCATGACATCCATCATCTGGCCGACGTCTTTATCACCTCGGCCGGACATATTGATCAGGACCGTGGCGCCCTGCATCGATGGTGCCTCGCGTACCAGCCACGCAATCGCGTGGGCGGGTTCGAGCGCCGGGATGATGCCCTCAGTGCGGCTCAGCAGCGCAAATGCATCGATGACTTCGGCATCGGTGACGTTCGGGTATTCGGCTCGTCCGATGGAGGCCAGATGGGAATGCTCTGGGCCGACACCGGGATAGTCGAGGCCGGCGGAAATCGAGTGCGCTTCTTCGACCTGGCCATACTCGTCTTGCATCAGGTAGCTGCGCATGCCGTGCACCACTCCGGGCACACCTCGAGCGACCGCCGCGCCACCGGCTGGCTCGACCCCGACCAGACGGCTCCGCGTGTCGACAAAACCGGAGAAGATGCCGATGGCATTCGACCCGCCACCCACGCAGGCTGCCACAACATCGGGAACATCACCCAAGAGGTCGATGCATTGGCTGTATGACTCATCGCCGATGACCCGGTGGAACTGTCGCACCATGAATGGGTACGGATGCGGGCCCATCACCGAGCCCAGGCAGTAGTGGGTGTTGCCCACCGTGGCCACCCAGTCACGCATGGCTTCGTTGACGGCGTCTTTCAGAGTACGGCTGCCACTGTGCACCGCCTCGACCTCGGCGCCGAGCAACCGCATACGAAACACATTGAGGGCCTGGCGTTCCACATCGACCGCACCCATGTACACCTTGCACTCCATGCCAAGCAGTGCCGCCGCCGTGGCCGACGCAACCCCGTGCTGACCTGCGCCGGTTTCGGCGACAAGCCGGGTCTTGCCCATGCGGCGGGCCAAGAATGCCTGACCCAGCACATTGTTGATCTTGTGGGAACCGGTGTGGTTCAGATCTTCGCGCTTCAACAGCACCCGCAGCCCAAGTTCCGCACCGAGTCGATGACATTCAGTGATCGGTGATGGCCGACCGGCGTAGTCGCGCAGCATCGCATCCAGTTCGTTGCGCCACACCGGGTCCGCCCAGGCCTCGTCGAACCCACGCGCAAGTTCCTCGCACGCCGGCACCAGGGTCTCGGGGACGAAACGTCCTCCGAACTCGCCGAACCGACCCGTGGGGTCGGGCGCCGACATATTGCTGACGGTCTCGGGGGTGATCGTCATTCGTCCTCCCAGTCATAGGGCAGTTCATCAGCCCCGAGGTAGGGCCGTGGAGATGCTGCACGTGCGTTCTGAATGAATCTTCTCACCTTCGACGCGTCCTTGCGACCCGGAGCCTCTTCAACTCCGCTCGACACATCAACACCCCACGGTTCGACCGTCGAGACCGCATCGGCAACATTGTCTGGCGTGAGCCCACCGGCGAGGATCAGACGCACACCGGAGGGAACATCGGCAGTGATATGCCAGTCGAACACCTTGCCGCTTCCCGGCGATGGCGCGTCGACGAGCACCAGATCGGTATGGAACCGGTTCGCGGCGGCTAAGTGGGGCGAATCAGCCCCGAACGCCTTAATGACATATCGCACACCATGCGCCGGGCCATTGGCCACAACCTCTGCCACCTGCTCAGGGGTTTCCGAACCGTGTAGTTGCACGGCGCGCACCCCGGCTTGATCGGCGATATCGAGCAGGCGACCGGGCAATTCGTCACGGAAGACCCCCACGGTCAGGGTTTCGGCCGGCAGGCGACGCGTGATGTCATAGACGCGACGTGGCGCAACCTGCCGAGGTGAGGGCGCGAAAATAAACCCGACCGCGTCGGCTCCCATCGCGACGGCGAGCAAGGCATCGTCTTCGCTCGTGATACCGCAGATCTTGACGAACACGGTCTGAAACTACCCGGCCACACCCGTGCCCCGTCGGCATCGTCGATGTCAGGCGTGTACCAACGCGGCAACCGCTGCCGCCGGGTCTCCAGAGGTCACCAACGACTCCCCGACCAGGACCGCGTGATACCCCGCGGTGCGCAACGCTGCAGCGTCGTCCGGCCCCCGGATACCCGACTCGGCAACCCGCACAACGTCGGGTGGCATTGCCGCTCCCATCCGCAGCGCGCGGGCATGATCCACCTCAAAGGTCACCAAGTCGCGTTGGTTCACACCGATGAGCGTCGCACCGACACCGAGCGCGATGTCGAGTTCGGCTTCATCGTGCACTTCGACCAGCACATCGAGGCCGATCGAGGTGGCTGCACCATGCAATTGCGCGAGCTCATCCGCCGCTAAAGCCGCCGCGATCAACAGCACACAGTCGGCGCCCATCAACGCAGCATCGGCGATATCGGCCAGGCACACCGTGAAGTCCTTGCGGAGCACTGGTAGCGGGACAGCCCCGCGGGCCGCGCGGAGATCGTCGGCGGAGCCGCCAAAGAAATTCTCATCGGTCAACACCGACAGGCATGCGGCGCCACCAGTGGCGTACTGGGTGGCGAGCACCGCCGGGTCGAGCCCAGCGAACAAATCGCCTTTCGACGGTGATCGCCGCTTGACCTCAGAGATCACAGCCAAACGGTTCCCGACGACGGCATCGGTAAGCGCCCGCGTAAAGCCACGCGGCGCAGCGACCGCGTGGGCCTCGGCCAACAGGGCGTCGACGTCACGGTGATCAGCCGCGGCCGCGGCCCGGTGCGCGTCGAGGATGCGGTCGAGGTAGGTGCCCATCGGATCAGAATCCGAGGCGCTGTGACACCGTGGCGATGAGGTCGGCAATCGGTACCCGCACCTGCTCCATCGTGTCGCGGTCGCGCACGGTCACCGCGTCATCCTCGAGGGAGTCGAAATCGACGGTGACGCACAACGGCGTGCCGATCTCGTCTTGGCGGCGGTACCGGCGTCCAATTGCCTGGGTCTCGTCGTAGTCGACCATGTAACGCTCGGCGAGCAACGCGCGTACCTTCTGCGCCAGCGGCACGAGTGTGTCTTTCTTGGACAGCGGAAGCACTGCCACCTTGTACGGCGCGAGACGCGGGTGCAACCGCAGTACGGTGCGTTCCTCGTCGTTCACCGTCTCGGTGTCGTATGCCGCGAGAAGGAACGCTGCCATCGTGCGCGTCGCGCCAGCTGCGGGTTCGATGACATGCGGCACGTAGCGTTCGTTCGCTGCCTGATCGAAGAAGTCGAGGCGTTCGCCGGAATGCTGCGAGTGCTGGGTGAGGTCGTAATCGGTGCGCTGAGCGATGCCCTCAAGCTCATCCCACCCCCATGGGAACAAGAACTCCACATCGGCGGTGCCGGTCGAATAGTGCGACAATTCATCGTCGTCGTGGGCCCTCAGCCGCAACATGTCGGCAGGAATGCCGAGATCGCGATACCACTCCAACCGATGCTGGCACCAGTACTCGTACCAGCCGGGGCCGTCCGCCGGGGGAACGAAGAACTCGAGTTCCATCTGTTCGAACTCGCGCGTTCGAAAAATCCAGTTCTGCGGGGTGATCTCATTACGAAACGACTTGCCGACCTGAGCAATTCCGAATGGCGGCTTTTTCCGGCTGGTCTGCAGAACATTCGCAAAGTTGGTGAACATGCCCTGGGCCGTCTCGGGGCGCAGATACGCATCAGCACCTGCATCCGCAACCGGCCCAGCCTGAGTTTTGAACATCAAATTGAACTGACGGGCCTCGGTGAACGACCCTCGAGTGCCGCAGGAGGGGCACACATCAGGGTCGTCCAGCTTGTCCTGTCGGTGGCGGGTCTTGCACTGGGTGCAGTCGACGAGTGGATCCGTGAAGTTCGCGAGATGGCCCGACGCTTCCCAGACCTGTGGCGGGCCGAGAATTGCTGCATCGATCAGCACAACATCATCGCGTTGCTGCACCATCGCGCGCACCCAGGCGTCTTTCACGTTGCGCAACAGCAATGAGCCGAGTGGACCGAAGTCATACGTCGAACGGAAACCGCCATAGATCTCCGCGGACGGATACACGAACCCGCGGCGTTTGCAGAGGTTGACAATCTGATCGAGCTCGGTAGCCGGCATGGTCCACAGGTTACGAGCACAAGTTCAGGAGCGACCCGATCGCCACCGCACCCTCATACCTATCCCCTGCCCTCGAAAGCCGAGCTCGCCTTGAGGCGCCGCTCAATGTGGTGTTCCATCGCTCGGGTGGCAAGAGCTGCGACCTCATGTGTTGCTGAGGTTGCGTCAGCATCGAGGGCGGCACGAAGCCGACCGCCGAGAATGTCGCGCATAATCGCCAAGGCATCAGCCGACACGGCCACCCCGCTTCGGCAGTTCCGGCACAGCGTGCCGCCTTCATCGAGATCGAAGGCCACCAACTGCACCTCATCGGTCGTCGCGCCACAGCGCACGCACCCGTCGAGCACCGGCTCGAGACCCGCAGCCGACAGCAGTTTCCAGTAAAACGCCGGAATGTTGAGTACCGCTGGGCGCTCGGCGATGGTGCGCAGCACACCGACCAACATGGCAAACAGACGGGGGTCGGGTTCGCGTTCGAGACTCAGCTGGTCAGCAGCCTCCACCGCTGCCATGCCTTGGGCCGCACGGTCAAGATCGCCAAGCAGCGCCGCCAGCGGGTCGACCGACTCCGCCTGGGACACGATGTCGAGGTTGCGACCACGGCGCAACAGAACCTGCACGTGGCTCATCGGCTCCAGCCGCGCACCGAATTTCGAGCGTGTGCGACGCACCCCTTTTGCAACCGCACGGACTTTGCCGTGGCGTTCGGTGAGCAACACCACGATTCGATCCGATTCCGCTAGTCGGTAGGTGCGCAGCACCACCGCCTCATCGCGATACAGCTCGCTCACGCGTCGAGACCGCCGAAGCGACGCCGACGGCCGGCGAACTCGGCGAGGGCCACCTCGATGTCGTCAGCAGACAACTCTTGCCACCCGGTTGACCGAAAGACCAACTCGCTGTAGGCCAGTTCCCACACCAATGACGGGGGGAGGCGATCGTCGGACCCGAGGATGAGCACCAGGTCAGGCTCGCAGTCGGCAGGCTCGTAGAGGCTGGCCGCGATCGATGCCTCGTTCATCGGCCCCTCGCCGATCCGTCGCATCGCCGCAGCGAAACTCTCCCGGCCATCGCTGATCGGGTCGACGATCACCGTCGATAGCGACCCTGATGCAACCCGGCGGGTGTCCCTGGTCGCCTCGCCGGTGCGGGGCCGCAGGGTGAGCCACACGATCCCGTTGCGTTCACACACGGCGAGAAGGTCGTCGACACGTTCCTGCCAAGCGTCAACATCGAGATCGACCCACTCCCCGACCGTGCCGGCGACCACGAGCACATGGCGAATATCAGGATGCACCCACGGAGTTGCGATCGAGCCAGAGATGTCGCTCACCCCTCCATCGTGCCACGGCCAGCGGGACCCATGGGGTCTACTGCACTCCCGCTGCAGCACTCCACGATGCGCCCACACCGTCATGCCCTGTCGCTAACGTCAGCGGCGTGGCAACCAGCGGCAAGCTCCATGTGGCATGCATCATGGACGGCAACGGTCGATGGGCAAACCGGCGTGGCCTGGAGCGCACCGAGGGCCACTCCGCCGGCGAAGAGAATTTGGCACGGGTGGTGCGGGCCGCGGTGGCACGCGACATCGGTTGGCTGACCGTGTTCGGATTCTCGACAGAGAACTGGATCCGGCCCCGCGCAGAGGTCCGCCACATTCTTGGCCTCCACGAGAAGTTGTTCGGCCGGGTGGCCGAATTGAACGAGAACAACGTTCGGATCCGCTGGATCGGGCGGCCCTTCGATGCACCCGAGGCTCGCACCCCGCGCTATGTGCAGCGCGCGATTGGGCGGGCAATTGCCGACACCGCCGAGAACACCGGCATGGTGCTCACCGTCGCCTTCGACTACGGCGGTCGTGCAGAGTTGATGGATGCCGTGCGTGCTGCGCGGGCCGCCGACGGACAGGTGACACCCGAGGGGATTCAGCGTCATCTGTACGATCCCGACCTGCCGCCGGTGGACGTGCTCGTGCGCACCAGCGGCGAGCGGCGGGTGTCGAACTTCATGCTGTGGCAAAGCGCCGGTGCGGCCATCCACTTTGCCGACGTTCCGTGGCCTGACTACTCACCAGCCGACCTCGATGCGGCCATCGCACTGGTGCGATGACCGACCGCGACACAGTTCTGTCCGCCCTCGACGCGGTGACCGCATCGATCGACGGTGCGGAGCACCGAGCTGGCCAGCGCGAAATGACCGAACTCGTTGCCACCGCTATCGCCCGACGTCGACACCTCGTGGTGCAAGCCGGCACCGGCACCGGCAAGACACTCGCCTACGTCGTGCCAGCGGTCATGAGCGGGGTGACGACCGTTGTCGCCACCGCGACAAAGGCGCTGCAGGATCAGTTGGCCACCAAAGACCTTCCCCTTGTCGCTGCCACCTTGGACGACATTCGCCCGGAACCGATGCGTTGGGCGGTGCTGAAGGGAAGGTCGAACTACCTGTGTCGTCAACGCCTCGACGAGCACACCGCTGACGATCAAGCCACCATCGACGGTGTCGACACCAGCGCGGACCAGATCGCACGGATTTCGGCGTGGGCCGATACCACCGACAGCGGCGACCTTGCCGATCTCGACTGGAACGTAGATGCTGCGGTCCGCGACGCCGTCACGGTTGGGCCCGACGAATGCCCGGGGGCTCATCGATGCCCGCGCGGCGACGACTGCTTTGCTGAACGCGCGCGCGACCGCGCGGCTGGCGCCGAGGTCATCGTCGTCAACACACATCTGTATGGCCTCGACATTGCAGCCGAGGGCCAGATACTTCCCGACCATGACCTCGTGGTGTTCGATGAGGCCCACGTGGTCGAAGACATCATGAGCGACACCGTCGGCATCCAGTTGGCCCCGGGAAGGTTCGTTGCGGTCGCAGCAGCGGTGCGCGCCGTCATTGCCGACATCGCCCTCGACCGCGACCTGCTCAGCGTGGTTGCCGACCTGTCCGCGGTGCTCGATAGCTCTCCCTCCGAACGTCTCAGCACGCCGTTACCCCATCACATCAGCGAGGTCCTCGCCGCCGCCCGTGGCACCTTGACCCGCGCCGGGGAGGCCATCGACCAGATTCGCTCTGACGACGTCACCGTGCAACAAAAGCGCCTGCGCGCCCAGGTGATGCTGCTGCGCAGTATCGACATGATCGATATTGCATTGACCGCCGGTGAGAATCGGGTGGCGTTCGTCGCCGGCGCTCCCGGTGCCCGGCGTCTCGAGATCGCTCCCCTCGATGTCGGCCCAACACTGCGCACCGGGGTGTGGGAACGCCGCACCGCCGTTCTCACATCGGCGACCGTACCCACCAATCTCACCACCCGAATCGGCCTGACCACCGCGGCACTGGGTGACGATGACACCAGCACCCGCGTCGACGCCGCTGATGTCGGAAGTCCATTCGACTATGGCGAGCAGGCAGTGCTCTACTGCGCCATGCATCTGCCACCCCCGAATGCCGACGATTTCCGTTCGGCCAGCCATGACGAAATGGCCGATTTGATCAACGCAGCCGGTGGACGCACGCTCGCACTGTTCACCTCCTGGGCAGCCATGGACGCCGCAGCCGATGCATTGCGTGACCGCATCGAGGTGCCCCTCCTGACCCAACGAGACCTGCCCAAGGCGGCCCTACTGCGCCGCTTTGCGGAGGATGAGGGCACGACCTTGCTGGCCACTGCCGGCCTGTTCCAAGGAGTGGACGTCCCCGGTCGTACGTTGTCGCTGGTCATCATCGATCGGATCCCCTTCCCCCGCCCGGACGACCCATTGCTGGGTGCGCGCCGAGACCTACTCGGACCGAGTGCGTTCCGTGAGATCGATCTACCTCGTGCCGCAACAATGTTGGCCCAGGCCACCGGACGCCTCATTCGCTCCGCGGATGACCGAGGGGTGGTGGCCGTTCTCGACCGCCGTCTCGGCGCCGCTAAATATCGTTGGGACATCATCTCGGCACTGCCACCTATGCGTCGCACTCGCGACCGCGACGAGGTGCTGGCCACGTTGGCCGACATCTCGTCCAGCGCGTAACACATCGTCATCGTCGGCATCTGGGTCGCGCGGGGCGCACGCTACGGTCACGGCATGGATGACGAGGTAGTCCACGTCAATGTCGACGAACGAGGGATCGCCACGATCACGCTCGATTCCCCGCACAACCGCAACGCGTTATCGCGGGCGTTGCTCAGTCAATTGCACGGGGCATTGGACACCGCCGAGGCCGCTGATGCCCGTGCCATCGTCCTCGACCACGACGGGCCGGCCTTCTGCGCTGGTGCAGATCTGAAAGAACGCTCATCCGGGCCGGCCGACTCCGGCCCGATGGTTGACGCTCTCACGCGGTTGATGGATACACCTCGACCAACCATCGCTGTCGTCCGTGGCGCAGTTCGTGCAGGCGGCATCGGTCTCATGGCATCGTGCGACCTCGTCGTCATGCATTCCTCGGTCACCATCGCGCTGACCGAGGTACGCATCGGTGTCGCCGCCGCGATCATCTCGGTACCGATCCTGCGACGGGTCACCCCGGGACGAATTGCGACAGCGATGCTCACCGGTGAGGTATTCGACGCGGCTGATGCGCGTGACATCGGATTGGTCACCCACGTAACCGGCGACGTCGACACCTGTGTGACGTCGCTGTGCGAGGGCGTCCTCGCCGGAGCACCGGCAGCTATTGCGGCGACCAAGGCAATGTTGGCGCACGTCCCGACGCTGGATCGTGACACAGCCTTCACTGAGATGCGTACCCTCAGCGAGTCGCTGTTCTCCGGCCCCGATGCCGCCGAGGGCATGGCGTCATTCGTGGAGCGTCGACGGCCGTCGTGGGACACTCGCCGCGACTGAGACCGTCCCCGTACGCAGTTAACGATCGATCAACCGGTAGCCGAGACCGCGAGCGGTCACGATGAGCTGTGGGTCATCGGGCACTGCTTCGACCTTCACTCGCAGCCGTCGCACATGAGCATCGACGAGACGTGAATCACCGAGATAGTCGTAGCCCCACACCCGTTCGAGGAGTTGGTCACGGCTGAGGACAGCGCCGGGATGATCAGCAAACTCGCATAGCAGTCGATACTCGGTTTTTGTCAGCGACAGTTCCACGCCATCTTTCAACACCACCTGCTGATCGCGTCGCACCTCAAGCGGGCCGATTTTCTGCACTCCATCTGTTGCATCGGCAACGCCTGATAGTTGCACCCGACGTAGCAATGCCGACATCCGCGCGGCCAATTCTCGTGGCACCACGGGCTTCGTC
>RFST01000260.1 GCA_009923855.1 Actinomycetota bacterium | reverse complement strand
AGCCAAGTGCTACCCCGCTCGGTGAAACGCTGGGTGTACGGCACGGCGATGAAGCGCCGATAAGGACTGTCGCACTAGAGAATCTCAACTGGTACTGATCTGAACATCGACGATGTAGCCCTCGTCGTCGGTGTCGACTCTTGCCCACCACAGTTGCACGCCGAGTTGTTGACCTTAGGCCGAATCGGTGATTTGAACGGTGAGATCCTGACTGATTGCGTGAAGTGCGGGAACGGACTGATCCTCGAAAGAGAGGGCAGGGCTGGAGGTTTTCTCAGTTGCACGCGTTTTCCTCAGTGTCGTTAGCCGAGATCGGACTACCTCTGCGTGCGGGGCCTAGGTGCCTGGAGTCCCCCTGAACATTTCGTCCACCCTCTCCCAGCCCTGAATGCCCGTGTGGCACTATGGGTTATGTCGCCTGTGAACGCCTCCACCTCCGGCCATAACACCGAGTTGTTCTCCCGTTTCGAAGGCCTCACCTTCGACGATGTCGTCCTGGTCCCGGGTTTCAGCGATGTGCTACCCGACATGGTCGACACCACCTCCTACTTCTCCCCCTCCATCCCGTTGCACGTGCCGCTCAGTTCGGCCGCCATGGACAAGGTCACCGAAGCCCGCCTCGCCATCGCCATGGCCCGCTGCGGCGGTATCGGCGTGGTGCATCGCAACCTCACCATCGAGGCCCAGGCCGCCGAAGTGCAGAAGGTGAAGCGGTCGCAGTCGGGCATGATCACCGACCCGGTCACCTTGCCGCCGACGGCCACCTTGCAAGACGCCGAAGATCTGATGGCCCGCTTCAAGTTCTCGGGTGTGCCCATCACGAGTGACGACGGAGTACTGGTCGGCATCCTCACCAATCGCGACATCCGCTTCTGCAACCACGCCGACTTCACGAAGCCGATCACCGAGTTCATGACGGCCGCACCGCTCGTTACCGCCACCGAAGGCATCTCGCTGGATGAGGCCAAGGCGATCCTGCAGAAGCATCGCATCGAGAAGTTGCCGCTCGTCGACGACGCCGGGCGCCTGCGCGGGCTCATCACCGTGAAAGACATCATGAAGCGGCAGGAATTCCCGTATGCCACTCGTGACGATCAGGGACGCCTGCGGGTGGCGGCCGCCATCGGAGTGGGCGACGACGTGGAAGCCCGGGTGGAGGCACTCGTGCAGGTGGGTGTGGATGCCGTGGTGATCGACACTGCGCACGGACACTCCCTCGGTGTGGTGAAGACCATCGAACGCGTGTCGTCGAATTGGCCGTCGCTGCCCGTGGTGGCCGGCAACGTGGTCGACGAAGACGGTGTGAACACCTTGCATGAGGCCGGGGCGCACGCTGTGAAAGTGGGCGTGGGAGCCGGATCGATCTGCACCACCCGTGTGGTGGCCGGAGCCGGTATGCCGCAGCTGTCGGCCATCTGGTACGCATCACGACGAGCGCAGCAGTTGGGTCAGCAGTTGGGTGTGCCGATCATCGCCGATGGTGGTGTCACCTATTCGGGTGATCTCGTGAAGGCGTTGGCCGGGGGAGCGAGCAGCGTGATGCTCGGCTCACTGCTCGCCGGCACCGACGAAGCACCCGGTGAGGTCGAACTCTTCGAAGGACGCCGCTACAAGAGCTACCGCGGCATGGGATCACTCGGCGCCATGCAAGGACTGGGTGCCGATCGATACGGGTCGGCGCAGGGGTCTTTTGGTTCGGGTGGCTCTGGTGGCTCGAAGAAGTTGGTGCCCGAAGGCATCGAAGGACGGGTGGCGTACGCCGGTGTGCTGGCCGATGTGATCTACCAACTCGTCGGCGGACTCCGCTCGGGCATGGGATACGTGGGAGCGGGCACACTCGCCGACCTGCACGCCAAGGCCAAGTTCATGCGTGTCACGACGGCCGGACGAGAAGAGAGCCATCCGCACGACGTGACGATCACCCACGAAGCACCCAACTACCACCGCTCG
>RFST01000259.1 GCA_009923855.1 Actinomycetota bacterium | reverse complement strand
GTGGCGCGCAGGGTGGCCGACCCAGCCAGTTGCAGCGACCGCGAGCCGCCGGTGCCGCCGCCGCGCGGCACGCGCGCTGTGTCGCCATCGACCAATGAGATGTTCTCCACCGCAATACCGGTCATCTCCGACACGATCATCGCGTAACTCGTGGCGTGCCCCTGGCCGTGTGCGGCCGTGCCCGCCACGATGGTGGCGGTGCCGTCGGCGTGAATGGTGACCTCGGCGTACTCCTCTCCGGCTCCGCCGGCGGTGATCTCGACGTAGCAGGCCACGCCGATTCCGAGTTGCCAGCGGTCGCCGCGGGCACGCCGGTCGGCTTGTTCGGCGCGCAGCGCGTCATAGTCGGCGGCGGCCGCTGCGGTATCGAGGGCGGTGGTGTACGCACCGGAGTCGTACACGTTGCCGGTTGGTGTGGTGTGCGGGAATACGTCGTCGGCCAGCAGGTTGCGGCGGCGCAACTCGATCGGGTCGATGCCGAGATCGTGGGCAGCCTGGTCCATCAGGCGTTCGACGAGGGCGGTTGCTTCGGGTCGCCCTGCGCCGCGGTATGCGCCAATCGGTGTGGTCGTCGTGAGAGCCACGGCCACATCGCACTGATAGGCAGGAACGGCGTAGTTGCCGGGGCCCATGCGGCGTGTGCCGCCGGGAAGTGCCGCGCCAATACCCGGGTAGGCGCCCGCATCGCCGACGATGTGAAAGCGGAAACCGGTGAGACGGCCGTCGGTGTCGAAGCCGGCCTCGGCGTACTGCACCTGCCCGCGTCCGTGGGGCAACTCGAGCAGATCTTCACTGCGCCAGGGCGTCCACATCACCGGCATGCCGAGACGCTGGGCAGCCACGGCGGCCACCACGTACGCGACATGGAGGCCGGCTTTGCCACCAAACCCACCGCCCACCTGTGGTGTACGCACCCGGATGTTGCCTGGTGCCATCTCGAGCGCCGCGGCCATCTGTCCGTGCAGGAGATGCGGCATCTGCGTGGACGCCCACAACGTGAGGTGGTCGCCATCCCATTCGGCAAGACACCCGTCGGTCTCCATCGGCACAACTGCCACACGCTGGTTCACGTAACGGCCGCGCACCACCGTCGCGGAAACGGCGTCGAGATCCACCGGCGTGTCGCTGGTGTCGGAGAGCGCCAGGTTGTCGCGGCGATGCGCATGAATGAGCGGAGCATCGTCGGCGAGGGCGGCCTCGCAGTCGACCACGGCTGGGTCCGGTTCGATATCGGCCCACACCAGTTGGGCGGCGTCGGCAGCCACGGCGCGATCGGTGGCGAACACCACGGCGATCGTCTCGCCGACGAAACGCACTCGTTCATCTGCAATCGGGGGCCGTGCGAAGTCGGCGTGGATCGGCACAAAACCCTGTTGAGGGGCTATTGCGAGTTCTGCAGCGGTCCACACAGCATGGACACCGGGCACTGCCGCCGCATCGTCGGTGTGCACTGCGATGATCCGCCCGCTCGCCACGGGCGAGGGCACATGAACCGCGTGCAGTACCGGGGTGTCACGTGGAGTCCCGTCGAGGTGCACGCCGATGAGGTCGGCCATGTAGCGGGCGCCGCCGGTGAGCAAACGCGGGTCTTCGGTGCGGGTCACTCGGGTGCCCAGAATGGATCCCTCGCGGCGGTTCACAGCCTCATCAATGCTCATGGTGTGACCGTAGTGATGCGATCACGCCGATGTGGTGTTGGCGCTGTGTTGCACACCCTCGCGCAGGACCGTTGAGCATTCACGGGATAGGCCGCCCGTGCGGTCGCCGGGTGCGCACGACCTACCATGGGTGCAAGATTCCAATTGGGGCCGCGAGCGTACTGCTCTCGTGCCTGCTGTGGTACTCGGCAATGATAACATGCCTGAACAAGTTCATTGGGTCGTCGTTTGCCCACGGGTACGTCCTGCACGATACGCCGTCGCTCTTCAACCCGCTCGACGCGCTCTTGCGCGGTGTGGCTGCACACCACGCGGGCCTCGT
>RFST01000258.1 GCA_009923855.1 Actinomycetota bacterium | reverse complement strand
TACAGCCATGCGATGGGCAACTCCAACGGCGGGCTGGCCGACTACTGGGCGGCGATCGACAGCTGCGATGGCCTGCAGGGTGGGTTTATCTGGGAATGGAAAGACCACGGGCTGCGACGCACCCTTGCCGATGGTCGTCGCGTGCTCGCCTACGGCGGACAGTTCGGTGATGCGCCTCACGATGGGAACTTCGTGGCCGACGGGCTGATGTCATCGGATCTCGAGCCCCACCACGCACTGCGCGAAGTGACGTGGGTGCATCGCCCGGTCACCACCGAGATGGCGACCCGCGGTCGACGTCCACGATTGATCGTCACCAATCGGCGGTCGTTCACCGCCCTCGATGATCTGGTGGCAACTTGGGCGCATCGTGTCGACGGTCGGGTTCGTCGCCGCGGGCGACTACGCATCGAGATGCTGCCCGCCGTCCAGAGCACCGAGGTCGATCTGCCCGCCGGCGTGCTGGCTGGCATGGACGCCACTCCCGGGGCTGATCACCGAGTGCATATTGAGTGGTGCACCCGCGACGACACCTGGTGGGCGCCAGGTGGTCACCTAGTGGCCTGGGACGAGGTGGTGCTGCGCGACAGCACTGCACCGGTGCGTCGTCGCGGCGGTGGCGATATCGACCCCGCGGTCATCGTCGGTCCTGAACTGTGGCTGCTGCGCGCACCCACCGATAACGACGGGTTCAAGCTGATGCCCGACCTTGCTGAACGATTGGGTGTGGGCGGCCAGGCATGGCGTCGCTGGCAGAACGCAGGTGTGCACACGCACAACGCGGCCGACCTGGTCGACAGCGCGCATGACGCAACACCGGCACATCCGTCCGGACGCGGCGGAGGTACCCGTCATCATCACCGGGTGGTCGTGCCCACCGAGCACGCCGACCTTCCCCGGGTGGGGGTGCGGTGGTGTCTGCCCAGCGGGTTCGATCGCATGCGCTGGTGGGGGAGAGGCCCGCACGAGAACTACCCGGATCGTGCTGCATCCGCGATGCTCGGTATCTGGGAGGCACCGATCGATGCTCTGTCCTATCTCGTGCCGCAGGAGTACGGCTTGCGCACCGACTGTCGCTGGTTCGAACTCATCGACACCACCCGCGGCACCACGGTGCGCTTCGATGACTTCTCACAGCCCCTGCACATCGCGGCAATCCACCATGATGTTCACGACATGATCCGTGCCGGCATCGACCACGAACTCGTCGCGTCCTCCGGGCTGTTCGTGCACCTCGATGTGGCGCACCGCGGTGTGGGCACCGCCAGTTGTGGTCCGGATGTGGCGCCGAACCATCAACTCGCTGCGGGAACCTACGAGTGGTCGTATCGCATCAGCACGACGACATAGCGAAGAGGCCGACCATGGTCATGGTGGTCAGGGTCAGCGTGTTCGCCATCAGGTGGAGATTGTGACCCCTGCTGCTGGTGGCCCGCACCACACACGAGCGCGGTGATCGCCGTACATGTACCCGTCAAGCACAGCGGTGGTGAATGCCGCGGTCGCCTCGCGGTGCACCAACGCCACCGCGCATCCGGCAAAGCCGCCGCCGGTCATGCGCGCACCCACACATCCGGGGGCTGCAACCGCGGTGGCCACGATGGCATCAAGTGCCGGTGACGACACCGCGAAGTCATCACGCAAACTGGCATGACCCGCAGCCATGACCGCGCGCATTGTCGCCGTATCGCCGTCGGCGACAGCGGCCATGAGTTGATGCACGCGGGCGTTCTCGGTCACCACATGGCGGGCGTGCCGCTGCAACACCGGATCCGACAGGGTGTTTACCGCATCGACATCAGCGGCCCGCAACGATGCAACGCCAAGCGTCGCGGCTGCGCGCTCACAGGCGTGTCGACGGTCGGCGTAGGCGCCATCGGCGAGACGCCGCCGGGTACCGGTGTCGAGCACAGCGATGGCGATGTCGTCGTTGATCGGGGTGTGAGTCACCGTGAGATCGGCGCAGTCGATCACCATGGC
>RFST01000257.1 GCA_009923855.1 Actinomycetota bacterium | reverse complement strand
TCCATTTGCCCCGCGATTCGACCATGCCCTCGCGGCCGTACCACCGAACCATTCAAGGTCACGCACCGGCATCGACGACGACACAACAAGGCGACTGTCAGCACCGAGAAGATCGGCCACCATTCGCGCCACGGTCGGTTCTGTGAGCTCGGGGCCGCTCAACAGCCGCGCGACGGCATCGGCCGCGATGGCCTCGGTCTGGGCCCAGTGAGCACACCATTGTGGGTCGGCCGTTGGACGTTGCACGGCAGCAGCGACCACCGCGTTGAGGCTGGCGTGGGCAACGACGTTGTGGTCCGGGTCGATACGACCGGGCCCGCCGACTTGCACCACTGGCGCTCCGCTGTCGCGCACCCAGGTCGACACCACACGCGAGGCATGGGGGCGACCGATACGGATCACCGACGCCGGAGCGAGACGGGTGGCGACCTCGCTGACCCGCAGCACGGTGTCGGCATGGCGGACCACTCGGCCCTCACCGTGGAGGCCCGCAAGCGGGTCGGCCAGCACTGGCCACCCCAATGAATCGGCAAGAGCCATGATGTCCGCCGGATCGCATCCATGGCGGCCCCCGACCAGCACCACGCCGGGCCCATCGGGCAACTCGGGCACCGGATCGTTCACGATCGTGGCTGCGACGATGTCGCGCACCTCATCCACAAGGTCGTCGCCGTCGGGCATCGGCAACTCGTCGGGGCGGCCAAGCAACGGTTCCCGGAACGGCAGATTGAGGTGCACCGGCCCGGTGAGCGCCACCTGCCATGCCGACCGTGCAAGTCGGCGCCACCCGGTTGGGTCGGCATCGGAGGGAACGGGAGCGTCATGGAACCACCGAACGGATCCCCCGTACAGGCCGATTTGATCGATGGTCTGGGGCGCACCAACACCGCGCAATTCAGGGGGCCGATCCGCGGTGCAGACCAGCATCGGCACGTCGCTCAGTCCGGCCTCGACCACTGCGGGCAGAAAATTCGCAGCGGCGGTGCCGCTGGTGCAGACCAGCACGGCGGGGATGCCATCGACCCCTGCGCCGAGCGCCATGAACGCCGCTGCGCGTTCGTCGTGGACGATCTCGACGGACACGCGCCGGTCGGCCACGAGCGCCACCGCCAGCGGTGTACTGCGCGACCCTGGCGCCACGATCGCGTGGCGCAGTCCTGCGTTCACCCATTCGTCGACCAAGGTGGCGCAGAAGGTGGCGGCAGCACTCGCAATGTTGTCGGCGCTCACCGGGCGAACGATACGAGAGCGATGCCACGACCACACCACGGGCCCCAATCCACACTCACCACCGCTCGAGCGCCATCGGCATGGGGCCAGGTGCCCTAGATTCGACGTATGAGCGATGTGCCGGCCCTGCAGGTGGAGATCTATTCCGATGTGATCTGCCCGTGGTGCTACATCGGTAAACGCCGCTTCGAGGCTGCGCTCGCCGAGGTCGCCGCCGAGGGCATCGAGGTCTCCACGACCTATCGGGCATTCCAGTTGGATCCAGGGGCTGACCCAGATCGTTCCGAACCGGCCGTGGCGGGGTATGCCCGAAAGTTTGGTGGTCCCGAACGCGCCGACGCGATTATCGACCACGTCTCCACCGTGGCTGCTGGCGACGGCCTCGAGTTCAACATGGGGATTGCGCAGCGGGCGAATACGTTGCGCGCCCACCGCATGATTCGCCGTGCGGATGACCCAACAGTGCCCTACACCCAAAATGCCATGGTGGAGGCGTTGCTGTCGGCCTATTTCTGTGAGGGCCGCGACGTGGGCGATGTGGACACCTTGGCCTCTATCGCTGGCGCACTCGGCGACGACCAAGACATGGTTCGCGAGTTCTTGACTAGCGACGCGCTCGCAGGCGATGTGGACGCCGAGATCGCATCTGCGGGACAACGCGGTGTGACGGCCGTGCCCACGTACATCATCAACGGCGAGTGGTCGATCCCCGGCGCGCAGGATGCCGAGACCTTCTCTCGGGTCCTGCGACGACTTGCGGAACGCACAGGTGCCTGACGTCACGCT
>RFST01000256.1 GCA_009923855.1 Actinomycetota bacterium | reverse complement strand
TCCGTCGACGCTCGACCCTGACTCGGTGATGGTGAAGACGTTCACCGGTCCGGTCATGCACGCGAAGGTCTCGTGGACTGATGAGTGGCGTCAGGCCGATATCGGCGCGGCGAACGGTCACGGAAATGCGCGTTCTGTCGCCCTGGCGCAAAGCGCCATCTCCAACGGAGGCGTGGCGGCAGGAGTTCGCCTCTTGTCCGCTGATGCCATCGAGGAGATTTTCCGGGTGCAGGCCGATGGCACCGATCAGGTGTTGATGTTGCCGGTGCGCTTCGGCATTGGTTTCGGTCTACCGAACGACGCTGTGCCGCATCTGCCTCAGCGGCGGCTGTGCTACTGGGGTGGTTGGGGTGGCTCTCAGGTCGTCAACGATCTCGACAATCAGATGACGGTGACTTACATGATGAATCGGATGGACGACGGCCTCCTCGGTGACGTTCGCGGCCAGTCGCTGGTGAGCGCTGCCCTCGACGCCGTCGGCTAAGCCGGACGACTCGTCGGAGGACCGCGCGACGACGTCGCTGCTAGGCCGGCCTTCTTCAGCGGCTGAAGGTCCCGCGCGTGGCACATGACGCTCAGTAGAGGTCATGCCGCACGGTGTGATTCGGTCATCGTCGCGTTGCGAGCGCAACCCCGATTGCAGCCACACCGACACCGGCCGCAGACGTAGGCGAAAGTCGTTCGCCGAACAGAATCGCGGCCTCGATGGCAGACAGCGCAGGGGTCAAGAAAAAGAGGCTCGAGACTGCGGCAGCATCGGTGCGTTGCAATAGCCACACCATGATCAACACGGCCGCAACCGAGAGCACCAGCACCGCCCAGATCACGCTGATGATGGTGGTGGCATCCGTGCCGATGTTGACCCCTTCGATCAGCATTGCAAGTGGTGTCAACACGAGGGCAGCTCCACTGAATTGCGCCACCGTGCCCCACATCAGTGGTGTTGTGCGTCCGCTCCATCGTTGCAGCAGCGTGCCGAGTGACATGCCGAGTGTGCCGATTGCCGCAGCGGCGACAGGGCCAGCGGTGACGCCGTCAATTCCCGTGGTGGCTCGTTCGCCAACCACCAGCGCGACACCGGCGAGGCCGATTGCAACCCCCCACCAGCGACGCCGGCGCAGGGTTTCTCCGAGCACGATGGCTCCGACGACGGCGGTGATGACGGGGTGCAGGCCAGAGATCAACGCGCCAACGCCAGAGGGCAGCCCGTTGTCGATGGCGATGAAGACGCCACCGAGGTACACGGCGTGCATCCCGACCCCGGACAACATCGACCATCCGATCGCTGCACGGTCTGGCCGGGGTCCTCCGCTAGCGACGGCAACGACGGCGAGGACGATGGCAGCGCACACCACTCGGAGCGCGAGAAAGCTCAGCGGCCCTGAGCCGTCCGTGGCGTAGCGGGCGACGATGAATCCGGTGCTCCACAAGAACACGAACACCACAGGTGCGATGCGGACGATCGGCGATGGGGCGTTCATGCGGCTCCGACGCTACGCACAGATGGTCGGCAAGCGCGGTATCGCTGCTGTCAGCGGTGCGACAGAACTGTGAGCAGGTCACCAATGTCGTGTTCGTGTGCGAACGTTGTGCTGGGTGGTTAAGCATGTGCGACGGTCGCCTCCGGGCCTATCTGGGGCGTCGTGTACATTGGGATCAGCAGAGATGCTGTGAACTGACGGGAGCGATACATGGCAGAGCACGCACACAGCGACACCGCGCCGGAGACTCTGGCGGAATCCGTCGACGCGATGTTCGCCACGGCTCCCACCACGGAGGCCCCCGTCCGGCGTTCACTGACCATCGGTCGTGCGGATGATCCCGCAGAGCGTGACGCAGATCGCATGGCGGACGCCGCCATGTCCTCATTGGGCACCTTCGACGATCACACCGCGGCGGTGCGTCGCAACAGTGCGGATGCTGATCCACTCGGTGGCACCGAGGTCGATGCCGATGTGCAACGCCGCATCGATGCCACCCGCGGTGGTGGGTCACCCCTGCGTGAGCGCGAGGCGGGAGCCTTCTCATCGGCATATGGC
>RFST01000255.1 GCA_009923855.1 Actinomycetota bacterium | reverse complement strand
CGACACCACAACCGGGGGAGTGCTCACCCTTGACCGCCAGTATCTCGACGGATGGTCGGTCACGGTCGATGGGGTGCTGGGGGTTGTCGAAGTTGTCGACGATGTGGCCCTTGGGGTGCGGGTGCCTCCAGGGAAGCACACGGTGGTGTTCAACTACCGACCCGGGTGGGTGGCACCCAGCATGTTGCTGGCTGCGGGTGCGGTACTTCTGCTGGGCCTCGTTGCCGCAGGTTCCCTTCGGCGTCGTGGCGATGCGATTCGGGAGGTATCACCTGGTCGCGGCGGCGCCGCGTAGCGCATCTTTCGCGCGGCACCTCACATCGTGAAGCGAAGGTTGCGCGCCGCCGTTGATCCCCATTGCTCATCGCCCACCCATTGGATGGAACCATCGGAGATCGGTGCATCAGGGTCGATGCGTCCGCAGGCCAACATGGCAAACGTCGTCGAGTCGCAGGTAACGACAACATCGGTGTCGGTGGTCGGTTCAATTGGTGCTGCGCGACCGTCGACGCGGAGTGACATCAGGCGTTCCACCGGGCCGGTGAGTTCGAACGTGATCGACATGGCATCGGGGAGTCCGATCCGTTTGCCGACGATGTAGGGCAACGACATCTCGATCTCGTCGATGGCTCGTTCGGCAGCAGGACCCGATTCGTGGGCGGGGAGTCCCAGCGGAAGACGCATATCTTGTTCGTGCACCCAGTGGTCGAACACGCGGACATCCATGAATCGGCCATAGGTGCCGGGACCAACCGGTGTCATCACCGCAGTCCCGAACCCGTCGGCGTCAAGAGCAGCCAGTTCTGCTCGTCGTGCCGCTGTCACCTCGTGAAAACGGGCGAGTAATGCATCTGGGTCCAAGCCGGACATCTCCTCGCTGGCCGAGACCACCCGATCGAAGGGCAGATTGTCGGCAAAGGCCGAAGGTGGCGAGCCGAGCAACATCTCCTCGACGGCAACAAGGTGGATAACCACACCCGAGATGTCCCATGCCGGGCACAGTGACGCACTCGACCCGATGGCAATGACGAGAGCAGATCGTCGATGGAGGTCCAACATGTGTCCAACATGTCGACGGAGTGATGAGCGGCCATGGTGGTCCTCCTCAGGTGGTGTCGGTGGGCTGGTGGTTAATCGTCGATGAGCGGCAGATCGACCACTTCACCACGGTCGATCGAGACCCAGTCGCGAGCTTCGATGTAGGGGCGGAATGTGCGCAGAATCCGACGTTGGTCATCGTGGGTCTTCGGGCGCTGCAGTTCGAACACCGAATCGAACTCGGTCCATGCCGAGACGGCCTCCCAGAGGCGCACCGCAGCCGCACCGGTCGGCGGGTCGATCAGGACCGGCCCGAACAGGCACTGGTCATCGATGAACAGCGTGGGTACCCCATACCCACCGGCAGCGATCACCCGGTCGTGGTCCGCGTGAATGTCGTCGTGGGTGGTCGGATCGGCGAGCGCTTCATCGACGATCGACGGGGCATGACCCAACTCGGCCGCCAATACTCGCGCGACCTCAGGGTCGTGTGGCCGCAGACCCTCTTCGTGTAGGGCGCGTCCGGCGCGTTCATACCAGGCATCAACATCGTGCATGGAGCGCCGCCGGAGCAGAGCGCCGACACGCATCATCGACCATCCGTATGACCAGTCACGTTCCCATGGGTGTTTTTTGCCCTCGATCCGGTTGACCTCTTCGAGTGAGAAGAATCGCCAGGTGATGTCGAGGTTGATTTCGTCGCGAACCGATCGGATCCATTTCGCGGTCTGATACGCGTAGGGGCACATCACGTCGAAGTGAAAGTCGACAGCTGTCGCGTCCATGTATCGACCCTAGGGCGCCAAACGCTGAGGCTCGCGACCGGAGCGTGAAGGGCGACCGCGAGCGATCAGTGTTTGCGAGAACGTCGCTGCGGTGTCAGGCAGACGTTGCCTCGTGTTCAACCGGGCCCGCGAATGTAAGCGCGCACTGTTCATCTCGGAGAAAGGTCCGATCACGTCATGCGACACACTCCCCGGCGGCTATCCGCCGTCCTCACCGCCAGCGCGCTGGCTCTGCTGG
>RFST01000254.1 GCA_009923855.1 Actinomycetota bacterium | reverse complement strand
CAATGCGAGCCTGAATCACATCTACGCCGTCTTCCCGAAGTTCGAAGATGCAGTTGCAATATTCCTCGAACGCAGGATGATGTTCGCCAGCGATCGCCATAGCGCAATCTTATGTCGGTTTACCCAACGGTGTTCAGACGAAGTCGACGAAACCGCAACTCGATCATCACGTCGTTGGGTTGAGTGCCCTGAGACCTGCCCACGCAAGCGCACTCATTGCGGTTGCGACCTCATCGGGGTCGAATTCGAGATTGTTTTCGATGAGTCTGCGGCTTGCTCCCTCGGCAAGACCGGTGATGGCGTGAGCGATCAGCGATTGCTCTTCGGGGTCGATATCGGCAACGGCGATATGGCTGAAGGCATCGCGTCTCGCGGCGATCGACACAAATGCCGATCCGACACCGCCAGATCCGATGACGAGCACGCGCATGGGCGAACAGTAGCCCGCGCGTTGGGGCGCGGGCCCGGGCTCAGAGACCGGGCTTCCAGATCATCAGCACCAAGCCGATGACGAGACCCAGGTGGGTGATACCGCTACCGGCCGCCATCTTCGACACCGCCGAGGGCGAGTCGTCGGTGATCGCGGGCCGGATCAGCAACCAACTGGCCACCACAAGGATGACCCACACCACGATCGACAGCGCCATCCACGTCTGCGAGACCTTGTAGGCGTCCTCTGACATGCCTGCGAGGCCCATGCCCAATACCCACAGCACAATGAGCGCGGGGAAGGTGACGCGCATGTGGAGCCGGGCCAGCGTCGCGGTCTCTCCGGCCTTCTTCAATCCCGGGTACATCAGCACCGGCCCGAAGGCCGCCACGGCAGCGATGATGTGCAACAGGCCCATGATGCGATAGCCGGCGGAATCGAGAAGTAAGGCGAACATGAACTCAGGCTATCCACCCGTAGATGTCATGGGTGGAGAGGGTCGACATCCTCGATAGGCGCATCAGCCATTGACAGGTGCAGATCCGTGCCCGTGTACGGGTGAGCGCGCACCACATCTTCATCCACGTCCACCCCGAGTCCAGGGCCGTCGGGTACGACGACGAACCCCTCATGCATCTGCAGCGGGTTGGTCAACAGATCGCGGTGAAGACCGTGCTCGAAACCGAGAATGGTCTCGAGCACCAACAGATTCGGGGTGCATGCTGCCAGCGCAAGATTGGCCGCAGCACCGACCGGGCCGTTGTAACAGTGCGGTGCGATCTGAGCGCTGAATGCTTCAGCTATCGCCGCGATCTTTTTGCCCTGCAATAGGCCACCGGCGCGGGCAAGGTTGCATTGCACGATCGATACTGCGCGTGCCTCGAGAAGTCGCGCGAACTCGTGCACCGTGGTGAGGCGTTCGCCGGCGGCGATGGGAATCCGGCAGCCGCGAGCGACCTCAGCCATGGCGGCGATGTCGTCGGGGGGTACGGGTTCTTCGAACCACAGCGGGTCGTATGCCTCGAGTCGTCGGGCGAGACGCAGTGCTCCGGCTGCGGTGAACTGGCCGTGCGTGCCGAACAAGATGTCGGCGCGGTCGCCGACGGCGTCGCGGACGGCTGCAACCATGGCCTCGCTCACATCAAGTCGCCGCAGCGACGGTTGATAGGGGCCATGTGCGCTGTACGGCCCAGCGGGGTCGAACTTCACGGCGGTGAATCCGGCGCCCACCATGTCGGCTGCTCGTTCTGCTGCGGTGTCGGCATCGACGTAGACATCGGCGGTGTCCCCATCGCGTGGGTACAGATAGGTGTAGGCGCGCACGCGGTCGCGCACGCGACCACCCAGCAGGTCGTGCACGCTCTGGTTCAGGTGCCGACCAACGATGTCCCAGCAGGCGATCTCGAGCGCGCTGAGAGCCGCCATCATGGTGACGTCGGGTCGTTGCGTGAAGCCCCGCCCGTACGCGCGCCGGAACAGGTCCTCCACCCGTCGGGCGTCGTGCCCCACCAGGTACTGGTCGGCAAGGTCCTCGATCAACGCAGTCATCTGGTGAGCGCGCAGCGTTGCGCCGTAGGCCTCGCCCCATCCGGTGACCCCATCACGGGTGGTCACTTTGACCATCACGAAGTACCGCCCG
>RFST01000253.1 GCA_009923855.1 Actinomycetota bacterium | reverse complement strand
CCGCTGACATTCAGGCCACGCTCGATGGCCTCGACGCGTTCATCGAGGCCGAGATCGTCCCGTTGCAGCACGCCGACGACAACATGCGGTTCTTCGATCATCGGCGTGAGTGGGCCCGCACCGATTTCGACAACGACGGAGTGCCCCGGGCTGAGTGGGAGGCGTTGCTCGCTGAGATGCGTCGTCGCGCGGATGTCGCCGGGTGGTTGCGCTGGGCGCTCCCGGCTGAGTTCGGCGGCCATGACGCCTCGAATCTCGAGATGGCGATCATTCGTGAGCATCTCGCCCGGCGTGGTCTCGGCTTGCACAACGATCTGCAGAACGAGTCGTCGATTGTCGGCAACTTCCCGACGGTGTTGATGATGCGCGATTTCGGCACCCCGGAGCAGATCGCCGAGTGGATGCCCGGGTTCCTCGACGGTTCGCGTCGTTTGGCGTTCGGCCTCACCGAACCGGAGCACGGCAGTGACGCGACCTATATGGAGACCCGCGCGGTGGCTGACGGTGACGGTTGGGTCATCAACGGGGCGAAGCGGTGGAACTCAGGTCTGCATCACGCGACGCACGACATCATCTTCGCCCGCACCTCCGGTGAGCCGGGCACACCGAACGGCATCACCGCGTTCTTGGTGCCGACCGATGCCGACGGGTTCTCGGTTGAGTTCTTCTGGTGGACGTTCAACATGCCGACCGATCACGCCGAGGTGACACTGACCGATGTGCGGGTCGGCCCAGAAGCGGTGTTCGGCGAGGTCGGCCAGGGGCTCTATCTCGCGCAGCATTTCGTGCATGAGAACCGGATCCGCCAGGCGGCGTCGTCGCTCGGGGCCGGTCAGTTCTGTGTTGATGAGGCGGTGCGCTACGCCAATGAGCGGGTCACCTGGGGCAAGCCGTTGGCGGTGAATCAGGGCATCCAGTTTCCGTTGGTCGAGTTGCACACCGAGGCGGCGATGTTGCGCCAGTTGATCCGCGAGACGGCTTGGCGGCTCGATCAGCAACATCATCTGGAGGTCACCCATCAGGTGGCGATGTGTAACTACCGGGCGAACCGGTTCGCCTGTGATGCCGCGGATCGGGCCATGCAGACCTGCGGGGGAGTGGGCTATAGCCGTCATATGCCTTTCGAGCACATCTATCGACATCACCGCCGCTACCGCATCACCGAGGGGTCCGAGGAGATCCAGATGCGCAAGGTCGCCCAGCAGCTCTTCGGGTTCGGCCGCTCGCGGTCCTGATCTCTGACGGGTCGTCGTTGTCTTGCTGTTGCATGCGCCGGGGGTTGGATCGGGCTCAATACATGACTAATATGATCATGTTTATGATGTTTGTTCCCGGGGAGGAATCTCGATGACCACCACTGCGCCGATCGCACCACCGAACGTTGGGGACGATCCCCCGAGCCGGATGCCTCCTGCGCAGAGCCGCGCCACACTCGTCGGCGGGGTGCTCGCCGTGTTCCTGGTGGTGCTCGCCGCCACCGATCAGGGTTCGTCGACGGCCGTCAAGGCCCTGCTCGGCCTGGCCTTGGGTGTCACGTTGTTCCACTCCCGGTTCGGCTTCACCTCGGCGTGGCGACAGCTGGTCGCTGTCGGCCAGGGGCGCGCCCTCCAAGCGCACATGCTGATGTTGGTGATCGCGGTCATCGGTTTCACCGTGTTGATCGCCAACGGCAGCGGACTGTTCGACACCGAACCTCGCGGATATGTGGCGCCGATCACGCTCGGGCTGCTGATTGGTTCGTTCCTCTTCGGGCTCGGGATGCAACTCGGTGGGTCCTGCGCATCGGGAACGCTCTACGCGACGGGTTCGGGCCACATCGGTGTCCTCGTGACCTTGACGGGGTTCGTCGCGGGATCAGGGATCGGTGTTGCGAACGCCGGCTTCTGGTCCGGTGATGGCGCCGGGTTCGTGAAGCTCGCTGACCCCTTCAGCTTCACGGCCGACATCGGGACGGTCTCGGGGACGGTGGTGCTGGTCGCCCTGCTCGGTCTGATCGCGGTCGCCGCTGAGTTGGTGATCCGCCGCCGTCGGCCGCCGGCGCTCGACACCCCGCCGGTGGCGGTGGGCGCG